>NZ_JAZKVY010000039.1:0-368 GCF_036624925.1 Stenotrophomonas sp. A3_2 | reverse complement strand
CTTTTTCTTCAGAAAAAGAAGACCTTCCTTCCCGACACCGATCGGAACAATACTTCACGTTCTCCCAATCCCGCGCCCACTTCTTCCGCCACGTAAACGGCAACCCGCACGCGGCGCACAGCTTGCGCGGCAAATCCGCCTTCTTCCGCATCCGCGCCATCAGGCCAGGTGCTGCCGCAGCACCCCGCGCTCGTCCCGCACCTGCACGATCTCGCCGCGCGCCCGCATGCAGTTCACATGCGCCACCACCTCGCTGAAGGCGAACCCCATCTGGTGCGGATCGAGCGGCCGGTGGAACACCACCGGAACCAGCTCCGTCGCGGTCTTGGGCCCCGCGCGGCATGCGTCCAGGATGAGCCCGCAGTGCT
>NZ_JAZKVY010000379.1:0-614 GCF_036624925.1 Stenotrophomonas sp. A3_2 | reverse complement strand
TTGAACGGTTCCTTCTGTTGACGGGTTGGGAGCCCCCACACGCAATGCTCAAGGATTGGCTTCATTCGTTCCGAGGTCAGCTGATGCACTATCCGTGCATAGACTTGTATCCGGTCGCGGCCGTGCCCGCGCACCATAATCCGTATTCACATCCCCGGATCGAGCAAAGGCGGATGCGGACCAAACTACTACTGGGCGTTTTCAGGCGCCATCAACTTTCCCGGTCACACATCACACCAATCCGCGTCGCCTTATCGAGCCTGTTGCAACATAAGCATCAGGCGGCGCGGAGCTCGGCACCTTGAGGGACCAGACCGGTCTCCACAAAGCGCCAAAGCGCGATTAACAATTTTCGGGCGAGCGCAACGATCCCCACCTTTGCCGCGCGAGCGCCGTTGCCTTTGAACCGGTTGCGATACCAAACGGTCAGTTCGCTACTTGGCTTGTATGATCCGGGCCTTGTCAAGATCGCATTGAACGGTTCCTTCTGTTGACGGGTTGGGAGCCCCCACACGCAATGCTCAAGGATTGGCTTCATTCGTTCCGAGGTCAGCTGATGCACTATCCGTGCATAGACTTGTATCCGGTCGCGGCCGTGCCCGCGCACCATAATC
>NZ_JAZKVY010000378.1:0-307 GCF_036624925.1 Stenotrophomonas sp. A3_2 | reverse complement strand
GGAACCGGCGTCGAGCTGCCGAGCGACCCGTTCGCGTTCACCCTCGGCGTGATCCTCGGTCGGGTGCCCTGGCCGGCAGCCGCGACCTGGATCGTCGCGGTGCTCCTGGCGATCGTCCTCGCCCTCGTCGTGCTCGCGATCGTCGGCGTCGTGCGCTACCGGAAGGGCCGTACCCGCGTCGACCGGGCCAGCAGCTACATGGGGCGGGGGAAGGACGTCGAGGGCCTGAGCAAGCGCAACGCGCAGGCGCAGGCGACCCGGCTCGGCGTCACCGGCTCTCTCGGCGTGCCGATCGGCAAGACCCTCG
>NZ_JAZKVY010000377.1:0-373 GCF_036624925.1 Stenotrophomonas sp. A3_2 | reverse complement strand
GGAGATGATCGACCCCGCCGAGGCGGCGCACAAGCTGAAGAGCGTGCTGCCGCGGCTGGACGAGGCGGAGGCCGTGCGGCGGCTGACCAGCGAGAAGCAGTTCGTCTATCTCGAGCGCAAGATCACGCCGTCCGAGGAGATTGCCATCAACGCGCTCGGCATTCCGGGCGTCTATTTCGAGAACGGAGAGAAGCGGCGCTATCCGCTCGGCCGCACGGCCGCCCAGGTGCTGGGCGGCGTGGATGTGGACAGCCACGGTGTGGCCGGCGTGGAGCGGGCCTTCGACAAGCGGCTGCGCGAGAGCAGCGAACCGTTGCGGCTTTCCATCGACGTCCGCGTGCAGGGCGTGATGCGCGACGAGCTCGCCAAATCG
>NZ_JAZKVY010000376.1:0-348 GCF_036624925.1 Stenotrophomonas sp. A3_2 | reverse complement strand
ATTGCCCGGCCATTCATAGCTTTGCAGCGCCACCATGGCGTCGGCGGCGACATCCGGGGTCGGCACGCGGCGCTCGCTTGCATAATGCGCGACGAAATGATCGACTAGCGCGGGAATATCCTCGCGCCGCTCGGCCAGGCTGGGGATGCGGACGGGAACGACGTTGAGGCGGTAATAGAGATCCTCGCGGAACCGCCCCTCGGCAATTTCGCGGGCAAGATCGCGCGCCGTCGCCGAAACCACCCGCACATCGACGCGCACCACCCGCTGCCCGCCGACGCGGGAAAAGCTCTGCTCGGTCAGCACGCGGAGAATTTTTCCCTGGGTCGCGATCGGCATATCGGCAAT
>NZ_JAZKVY010000038.1:0-347 GCF_036624925.1 Stenotrophomonas sp. A3_2 | reverse complement strand
TAGCGAACTAGTACCGTGAGGGAAAGGTGAAAAGCACCCCGATGAGGGGAGTGAAACAGTACCTGAAACCGAATGCCTACAAGCAGTTGGAGCCCCCTTGAGGGGTGACAGCGTACCTCTTGCATAATGGGTCTGTGACTTAATGTACCAAGCAAGCTTAAGCCGTTAGGTGTAGGCGTAGCGAAAGCGAGTCTGAATAGGGCGACTTAGTTTGGTGTATTAGACCCGAAACCCGGCGATCTAGGCATGACCAGGATGAAGGTGGGGTAACACCCACTGGAGGTCCGAACCGATTACTGTTGAAAAAGTACCGGATGAGTTGTGTTTAGGGGTGAAAGGCCAATCAA
>NZ_JAZKVY010000375.1:0-357 GCF_036624925.1 Stenotrophomonas sp. A3_2 | reverse complement strand
GAGCACCTGCAGAAGCAGCAGGGCGACTGATTCCTGCTCGTTGTGTGGTCATGCGAAAAACCCGGCCTCGGCCGGGTTTTTTGTTGGGGTGGTTGGCTGGGTAGAACGGCGCCTTCCGCGTATCAGAGGGAGCCTGCGGGTTGGCCCCGGCCCGACACCCGGCCAAAAAAACCCGCGAACCCCCGCCGCGGCCAACCTCCCCCCGCCGCGCCGGCCCGGCCCCACCCGCAGGCTCCCTCTGATACGCGGAAGGCGCCGTTCTACCCAGCCACCCACCCCAACAAAAAACCCGGCCGAGGCCGGGTTTTTCGCATGACCACACAACGAGCAGGAATCAGTCGCCCTGCTGCTTCTGCA
>NZ_JAZKVY010000374.1:0-317 GCF_036624925.1 Stenotrophomonas sp. A3_2 | reverse complement strand
GCACTGTAACGCCCGGCATGTCGGCAAGCTTGCGCGTCAGCACCGCGCGGCGCAGCGTCAGGTCAGCGGGCTTGATGTCCGCCACCAGGCCCGAGGCAAGTCGAGCAACGATGCGCGGCTCGATCCCATCCAGCGCTTGCGGGCAGCGATCCGCGCTCACCACCAGCCGCTTGCCCGCCGCCATCACTTCATTGATCGTGTGGAAAAACTCTTCCTGCGTCGAATCCTTGCCCGCGATGAATTGCAGATCGTCGATCATCAGCAGATCGGCAGAGCGCAGCCGCGCTTTGAAGCCATGGGTATCGCGCGCGCGCAAC
>NZ_JAZKVY010000373.1:0-462 GCF_036624925.1 Stenotrophomonas sp. A3_2 | reverse complement strand
AGCACCAGGCGGCGGTCGCCGATGCGGCTTTCCAGCGCGCTCTGGATGAAGGGCAGCTCGCCCTCGAACTGGACGTCCACGACGGCGCCGAGAATCTGGCTGACGCGGCCCACATTGTTGTTCGCCATCTTTTCGGCTCCTCAGTTTCGCGAAATCAGACGGCTTCGGCGCCGGAGATGATTTCGATCAGTTCTTTGGTGATGTTCGCCTGACGCGTGCGGTTGTAGTTCAGCGTCAGCCGGTTGATCATGTCGCCCGCGTTGCGGGTGGCGTTGTCCATGGCGGTCATCTGCGCGCCGTAGAACCCGGCGTTGCTCTCCAGCATGGCGCGGTAGAGCTGCACGGTGATGTTCTGCGGCACGAGGCGCGCCAGGATCGCCTCCTCGTCGGGCTCGAACTCATACATCGCCTTCGGGCCGGCATCGGCGCTGGCCGGGGGCACGGGAAGCGGAATGATCTGCG
>NZ_JAZKVY010000372.1:0-434 GCF_036624925.1 Stenotrophomonas sp. A3_2 | reverse complement strand
CTGACTGCCGCCAATCTTTGCAACAGAGCCCCCTGACGCGTCGCCCGCATGATTGAGGCCAGCTTGTCGGCGCACGCCACCATCGGCCTGGCCCTGCGAATGAACTGGCGTCCCGCGATGGTTAGGGTGGTGCCAGCATGCGAGCGGTCGAAGATCTTGACGCCGATCAGGCGCTCCAATTTCAGGACGTTTCGGCTGAGCGTCGATTGTTCGACTTCCATCGCCTCCGCTGCGCGGTGAAAACTCCCATGATCGGCCACCGCAATCGCATAGCGAAGCTGACGGATGTCAAAGGTCATGGTGCATATAAATCAAGCTCCGAAAGCGCTTTGCATAAGGATCAAGCGGGCATCCGTTTAGGACTGCGCCGCCGGCCGCTCTCGCAGTAGCCGTCCAGCCAGGTCGTGCGTTCGGCTGAGCGCGACCAGAGCAAG
>NZ_JAZKVY010000371.1:0-302 GCF_036624925.1 Stenotrophomonas sp. A3_2 | reverse complement strand
GCCGGACAGCATGTTCTTCTGGGAAGGTGCTGCCCGCGGCGAGCTGCTGATCAAAGGCTGCGCCGCCTGCGGCAAACTCTGGCACCCGCCCCGCCCGATGTGCCCCGACTGCCACGCGCTGCGCATGGAGCCGCGCCGCATGTCCGGCCGCGGCACCCTCTATTCCTGGGCCATGCCGATCCACCCCTTCCCGCACGGCTTCGCCGCCCCGCCGATCGTGGCGCTGATCGATCTCGAGGAAGGCCCGCGCATCGTCTCCAATCTGCGCGGCGCCGATCCCCGAACCTTGCGCAACGGCATCG
>NZ_JAZKVY010000370.1:0-48057 GCF_036624925.1 Stenotrophomonas sp. A3_2 | reverse complement strand
GGAACGAAGAGCAGCTGAGCATGGGCTCGGCTCTACACAGTCAAAGGCGTGCGGACCAACGGTCCACACCCACCAGGGAATGTGCATGGCCGCCGATGACCCCTGTAGAGCCGCGCCCATGCTCGGCTCATCGCGCGTAACGCGAGGGTGGAGCGAAAAGCAGCCGAGCGTGGGCTCGGCTCTACATGGTCAAGGGCGTGCGGGCCAACGGTCCGCACCCACCAAGCAGGGCCCGCACCCACCGGCCGCCCGGTCAATCGCCGTCGGTTTCGTCCGGGTGCGCCTTCCAGTAGCCGGTGGAACGAATCCAGTCGCGCGGCACGCCCAGGTGGCCTTCGATGAACTTGCGCATCATCCGTGCGCGGCGCGATTCGGTGGCGATCCAGTAGAAGACATCGCCGTCCGGGGCCTCGAAGTCGGTCAGCATGTCTTCCAGCAGCGTACTGCTGGCCGCCGGGAAGCCGTTGCGCTCCAGCCAGTGGATGCGCACGTTCTCGTACTGCGGCAGGTCCTGGCGCTCGGCCTCGTCGTGCACTTCGATGAAGGCCTGCACCTCGGCGCCGTTCGGCAGCACGTCCAGCCAACGGGCGATGGCCGGCAGTGCGGTCTCGTCGCCGATCAGCACGTAGGCGTCGTAGGTGTCGGCCACCACGAACGAGCCGCGCGGACCGCCGATCACCAGCGTGTCGCCCGGCTGTGCGCGTTCGGCCCATGGTCCGGCCACGCCCTGGTCGTGCAGCACGAAGTCGATGGCCAGCTCGCCGGCTTCATGGTCCCACCAGCGCGGGGTGTAGTCACGCGACGGCGAAGGCACCTTGCCGTCCGGGTAGCTGCGGCCTTCGGCGGTCAGCACCGGCAGCACCATCTCGCCCGCAGCGTTGGGGAAGAACAGCTTGATGTGGTCGTCGGCGCCGGGCGAATCGAAACCGGCCAGCTCTGCGCCACCCAGCACGATGCGGCGCATGCGCGGGGTGACCTCTTCAGTGCGCAGCACGGTCAATTCACGGAAGCGCACATCCAGGCGCAGGCGCGTGTTGTTGTGTTCGGTCATGGGGGTTACCTGTAAAGGTGTCGCGCGGGGGCGCGCGGCATGGGGAAGACCTGGCTGGAGTCAGTCTGGCTGGGTCATTGAAATCGGTGATTGCTCGCTACCGGCGGCACCGTTGAGCAGGGCCGAGGCCCGCGTCAGCAGCGCCGCCACTTCGTCCGCCTCGCCCTCGGCCCAGCGGCCGTGGTGATGCACCAGCGCCCGCTTGAACTCGCGCAGGGCAGTGGCCAGCGGCGGCGGCAGCGAAGCCTTGGTGATCTCGCGGGCACGGTCGAAGGCACGCCGCTGCGCCAGGCGTACCTGGGTGCGCTGCACCTTCAGCTCGAACTCGCCAGCAGCGGTGATGCGGAAGATCCGCTTGCCGTCCACTTCCTCGGCCTCGATCCAGCCGGCCTGCTCGAAGCTGGCCAGCAGCGGGTACATGGTGCCGGCGCTGGGCGTATAGGCCTGCATGAACTGGTTGCTGATCAGCTGCATCAGCTCGTAGCCATGGCGCGGCTGCTCGCCGATCAGGGCCAGCACCAGCAGGCGCAGGTCGCCGCGGCTGAGGACGCGCGGCTGGCCGTTGCGGCGTGGCACATCCGGATCGGTGGAACGGGCTCTGGCAGAAGCGGTACGGCTCATTTCGATATATCGGTAAACGAGTGTGCAAACGATATATCGATATGTCGAAAGCGACAACACTCGATCCGGCCACAAGCGGGTCTGTTTTGGGCCACGGCGGGCGGCGCGCGCAGAAACGGGGCGCCCTTTGCAGGGCGCCCCGGCAGCAACTGTGGAAGGGAGCGGGGCCTTGGGGCCAGCACTCGGTCTCTACCCTGCGGCCGCCAGCGGCGCACTTCCAGTGCCGGATGCGGCATGTTTCCGCCGGTTCAGTGCCCGGCGCCGGAAGCGGCCGACCCCGACACCAAACCTGCCCCACAACCGTCATCGGCCGCAGTAACACTGCGTCCTGCACATGGACGCAGCGGTCCTGATGCGACAGCGGGGCACCGGCCGCAGGAGGCCGTAGCGGCCGGAAACAGGGGCCTGTCCTGCTGCTGGACAGGGCGGGACATGCCTTGCGGACACTGGCCGCATGCATCCATACGCCTGCGTAGCCAAGTGACGAAAGCCCTTGGTGCGCTACACTTTGCGGTCTAGAAATCTATACAACAGTCGCGCGCGTGCGTGCGGTTATGGGAGCGCTAATGAACTGGTTGAACGAGGTGCTGAACAACGACCCGAATCCTGTGGAAACCCAGGAGTGGATCGAGTCGTTGAAGGCCGTTATTGATGTCGAGGGCTCCGAGCGCGCGCATCAGCTGCTGGAAGGCATGGTGGAACTGACCCGTCGTTCGGGCGCCTACCTGCCGTTCTCTCCCACCACCGAATACGTCAATACCATCGAGCCGCAGTTCGAGGCCAAGAGCCCGGGCAACGCCGAGCTGGAATGGCGCATCCGTTCGATCATCCGCTGGAACGCGATGGCCACCGTGGTCCGCGCCAACCGCAAGCCGGGTGACCTGGGCGGCCACATCGCCTCGTTCGCCTCCGGCGCCACCCTGTACGACGTGGGCTTCAACCACTTCTGGCGCGCCCCGAGCGAGAACCACCCGGGCGACCTGCTGTTCATCCAGGGCCACAGCGCCCCGGGCATCTACGCGCGTTCCTTCCTGGAAGGCCGCATCAGCGAGGAGCAGCTGGACAAGTTCCGCATGGAAGTGGACGGCGGTGGCCTGTCCTCGTACCCGCACCCGTGGCTGATGCCGGACTATTGGCAGACCCCGACCGTGTCGATGGGCCTGGGCCCGCTGGCCGCCATCTACCAGGCGCAGTTCATGCGCTACCTGGAAAACCGTGGCCTGATCGAGAAGTCCGACCGCAAGGTCTGGTGCTTCATCGGCGACGGCGAGAGCGACGAGCCGGAAACCCTGGGTGCCATCGCCCTGGCCGGCCGTGAAGGCCTGGACAACCTGATCTTCGTGGTGAACTGCAACCTGCAGCGCCTGGACGGACCGGTGCGCGGCAACGGCAAGATCATCCAGGAACTGGAAGGCGTGTTCCGTGGCGGCGGCTGGAACGTGATCAAGCTGCTGTGGGGCGGTTACTGGGATGCCCTGCTGGCCAAGGACACCAATGGCGTCCTGAAGAAGCTGATGATGGAAACCGTCGACGGCGAATACCAGAACTGCAAGGCCTTCGGCGGCGCGTATACCCGCGAGCATTTCTTCGGCAAGTACCCGGAAACCGCTGCGATGGTCGCCGGCCTGAGCGACGACGACATCTGGCGCCTGAACCGTGGTGGCCACGACCCGCACAAGGTGTACGCCGCCTACCACCAGGCCGTGAACACCAAGGGCATGCCGACCGTCATCCTGGCCAAGACCGTGAAGGGTTACGGCATGGGCAGCGCCGGTGAGGCACTGAACCCGACCCACCAGACCAAGAAGCTGGACGACGAAGCGGTGCGCCACTTCCGCGACCGCTTCAACATTCCGGTGACCGACGCGCAGCTGGCCGACGGCCAGGTGCCGTTCTACCACCCGGGCCCGGATTCGCCGGAAGTGCAGTACCTGCAGGAACGCCGTGCCGCGCTGGGCGGTTACCTGCCGCAGCGCCGCCGCAAGGCTGACAAGACCTTCGTGGCACCGAAGCTGGAAGCCTACGAGCGCCTGCTGAAGAGCAGCGGCGAGCGCAGCTACTCCACCACCATGGCCTTCGTGCAGAGCCTGAACATCACCCTGCGTGACAAGGAACTGGGCCCGCACATCGTGCCGATCGTGGCCGACGAAGCCCGTACCTTCGGTATGGAAGGCCTGTTCCGCCAGATCGGCATCTACGCGCCGTTCGGCCAGAAGTACAAGCCGGTGGACGCGGACCAGCTGATGTTCTACCGCGAAGACCAGAGCGGCCAGGTGCTGCAGCAGGGCATCAGCGAGCCGGGCGCGATCAGCTCGTGGATGGCCGCCGGTACCAGCTACTCGGTCAGCAACGTGCCGATGCTGCCGTTCTACATCTACTACTCGATGTTCGGCTTCCAGCGCGTGGGCGACATCGCCTGGCAGGCCGCCGACATGCGTACCCGCGGCTTCCTGCTGGGTGGCACCGCCGGCCGCACCACGCTGAACGGTGAAGGCCTGCAGCACGAGGATGGCTTCAGCCATCTGGTGGCCGGTGGCATCCCGAACGTGCGCAGCTACGACCCGACCTTCGGCTTCGAAGTGACGGTGATCCTGCAGCACGGCACCAAGCGCATGATGGAAGACCAGGTGGACGAGTACTACTACGTCACCCTGATGAACGAGAACTACACCCACCCGGAAATGCCGGAAGGCGCGGCCGAAGGCATCGTCAAGGGCATGTACCTGCTGACCGACGCCGGCAAGCCGAAGAAGGGCGAGCTGCGCGTGCAGCTGCTGGGTTCGGGCACCATCCTGCGCGAAGCCATTGCCGCGGCCGAGCTGCTGGACAAGGACTTCGGCGTGACCGCCGATATCTGGAGCTGCCCGAGCTTCAACGAACTGCGTCGCGATGGTTTCGACGTGGAACGTGCCAACCGCCTGCATCCGGAAGGTGAGCAGCGCAAGGCGTACGTGACCGAGCTGCTGGAAGGCCGCCAGGGCCCGGCGATTGCCGCCACCGACTACGTGCGTGCGTATGCGGACCAGATCCGTGCGTTCGTGCCGATGTCTTATACGGTGCTGGGTACGGATGGGTTTGGTCGCTCGGATACGCGTGCGAACCTGCGCCGGTTCTTTGAGGTTGACCGCTACTACATCGCGCATGCCGCGATTGCGGCGCTGGCGAAGGAAGGGAAGATGACCGCGAAGGATGTGGCCCGGGCGATCAAGCAGTACAAGATTGATCCGGAGAAGGCTAATCCTGTTGGGGTTTGATTAAATTAGTGTGAGAGACTAGCAGCGGGGGGTGATCTAAGTGATCGCCCCCTTTTGCTATAAGTGGAATCCAGTTCGTTGATCGGCTAGTTCAATAATGGAATGTAGATTAAGGTGAATGGATGAAAGTCATAAGTTTTGTAAATATGAAAGGCGGAGTCGGAAAGACCACTGTCGCGCTGAACGTTGCGGACTGCCTGGCTAGGATTCACGATAAGAAGGTGGCGGTGCTTGACGTTGACCCCCAGTTCAATATGACCCAGTGCTTGTTCTCGGGTCCGGACTACGTGGAAATTATTAGGGACGGGCGAGACACAGTTCTCGATGTATTCGATTCTGAAGTGAAGACAGTCGCAAGTGTGGTCACTGGAGCCGCGGACAGCGTCCCAAAAGAGCTGAAAGATCTTGACTTGATTAAGCGAGATCTGCTTTGGACTCTCCCGGGCAATATTGAGCTTTACAGGCTTGAGATGGTTGCAGGGGAGGGGCGTGAATTTTCTTTGAAGAGATTCATCGATAAGAATCTTCGTCCAAAAGAGTTTGATTATGTGATTGTGGATACACCTCCCACACCATCAATTTGGATGACGAGCGCCCTAATTGCATCGGACTACTATGTAATACCCGTTAAGCCGGATCCTTTGTCGATGATTGGGATTGACCTTCTTCGTTCGATAATTGAGCGAAGAAAGAAGACTTACGACCTATCAATCATCTGTCTTGGTGTCGTTTTTACTGCGGTTGATCGGCCCGATAGCGTAATATTCTCAACCGCTAAGCAAAACCTCAATGGGAACGCCCTTTGGAAGGGGAAGCTTTTTAGTTCGCATATACCGAAACGTACTGAGCTGGCAAGGAATCAATTGACTCAGCCTTACATCTTGAAAATGGATGATTACGATCTTAGGCAAAAATTGCAGCAAGTGGTTAAGCAGATAATGGAGAGAATCAATGAAGAGGCTTAAGTCGCGGGGGGATTCAATTTCTCCAGAACGCCTCAAGCGCGCTGCTATGGCACTTGAGGACCTCATCTTTCTACTTAAGCACAATCGCGCCGAGAATTTCCTGGCCGTATTGGATGTTGTAAATGAACTTGTTGAGGATTCTGACTCAAGGAAAGACTCGGTAGTTGCCAGCTACAGGTCTAGTGATCCAAACAAGCATTTTTTGATCGGAGCCCTTCCTCGGCTATTTCTTGATCGCGACTTGTTTCCCTCAAACGACGACATCGTGGATTTCTCGAATGTTGCGTTGAAGATCGAGATAAAAGCTGAAAAGCGAGCTCGATTTGAGATAATTGGCAAAATAGTATGTGAGACGGATCTTCTTGATGAAAAGCAGTTAACGGATCTTGTTCGGGCGCTGGAAAAGCTGGTCGGCAATAAGGAAACGCGGAACTCTATGCTGGAGAAGCGCAAGGCGGGCTCCTTCTCTTGGAATGAAACAATTCAGGAGCTTCTCCGGGGATGAGTCGATTTGCTCAGGCTGACTATGCGAGACTCAGGGCCTATTTCGAAAAGTATCGCTTCTCAGACGGTTTGCTAACAGAAAACGAGGCTGTCGCGAAGAATGTTCATAAGAACACGCTTTGTGCGATTCAGGTATGGGCGTCCGCTAGGCGTGCTGTAGACAAGAATATGATGGTCATGGGGGACAGGCCGCTTCAGCCGGAGAGCATGCAGAGGATGCTTCTCGACGAATTTTTTTCAGACATTGTCACGTCAGCGTTTTCGGCATACCACGGCCTCTATAAGCCTGCTCACGTGACTCTTCGGAGTGCAGTGGAGGTCTTCGTGCGCGCGGGCGCTGGGAACGTCAACTCGGAAGCTTTAGAGACTACAAGCGTATTCAGGCTTTTTGAGATTGCGGCTGACTGTAACGTCTATGAAGGTGCGAGAAAGAAATACTTCGATGATCTCAAAGCTTGTTACGGTGAGCTCTGTGGGTATGCTCATACTGCCACGCCTGGCCACATGGGGAGAATATATGCGTTCGCTGACTTCCCAGTCTATAATGCGGAGAAGCTCTCATCGTTTGCAAAATATCACAAGAAGATCGTGGGATCGGCATTATCAATTTTGATTGATAATAATGCGATTATTTACAACTCGGCCCCTCCACGTGCCAGGGATCTTCTGGATGATGCTTTACCAGCAGGTCCTCGTCTTAGCGCGCTTGGTAGCATTGATTCGTAGATGGCGCCGGGCGCACTCCGTCAAGGGCATGGTCGGAGCGTGCGCTTTCAGAAAGTGGGGAGTGCTAGCGGCCTTCCATATCTCGGGCATGCTTAGGTTGCAGGCTAATCACCAGCTAGTCCGCTGATTGGTCCGCATTGAAGAAAAGATATGGGTAAGTCTTTTGTCCGGCCTAGACTTGGATGGTCAGCTGATCAGGATCGGGTACGCTCTGCTTCGTCTTTCGCGCTCCGCTCTTCCTATCACGCTGGCCAATCGGGCTGACGATACCCCAATAGGTGGCCGCTTGAGCAAGGGTCATGCGCAGCAACTCCCTACTGCCAAGCTCCACCAACTTTTTCGGCCGAATGGGGCGCAGTCCAGCAGCCTTCATAATTTCCGAAGCCACGGCACGCGCCAACGGCGGCGGGACTGAGTTGCCAATCTGGCGAGCGCCATGCCACTTAGTCTCATGGAAACGGAACCAGTCCGGGAAGCCGTGCAGACGCGCCATCTCACGGACGGTGACGCACCGGTTCCACTTGTAGTGGATAGGCCGTGGGCTCGTGAATGCGCCACGTGCCGAGTCCGTGCCCGCGCGTAACGTATTACTGACCCCTTTTGGCGGCAGCTTGAGAAAACGAGAGATTGGCTCAACCTGGCCTGGAACGGTTTCTGCAAAGCGCCCGCGAGAAATATCGCTGTGGTTGGAGCGCATGCTGGACGTCATCACGGCCGGATCCCAGGCTCGGCGATATCCGAACGCCCAGCCATCCATCCCGTCGCATCGCATCAGCGACGCATACGCACTGGGTTTGCCTGTCTTCCTGATCCGAACTTCGTCAGTGACATTCAACTCCTGGAACCGCTCGGCATCCGGAAGATCGTCCAGGGCGTCCTTGCAGGTGGGGCCTGAAGGAAGGCTCGAATCCTTCAGCCCGGGTTTCGCCGTGAGTGCGACTGGATAGCTGGGCACCGTCAGCCCGCGCTTGGCACCCATCAAGAACAGTCGCTGCCTATCTTGCGGAACACCGTAGGAATAGGCGTTCAGCACTTTCCACTCAGTGACCACGTCATAGCCCGCAGCCTCAAATTCCTCAATGAGCTCCTCTAGGAAGCGGCGGTGCTTGCCCAGCGTCAGCCCCTTCACGTTCTCAAAGACGAAGTAGTCCGAATCGAGCTCGCGGACGATGCGAACGAAGTCCTTCACCAGGGAGTTGCGCGGATCGTCGAGCGCACGCTGGCCCATCAGGGAGAACCCTTGGCAGGGCGCGCCGCCGAACACGACGTCGATCTTGCGGTCCCCAACCTTAGCTGCGGCACGAATCTGATCACCTGTCAGATCCGTCACCGAGCGGGGAATCACCGCACAATTCGGGAAATTGAACGCGTGGATCGCAGCATGGACGGGGTCAATCTCCACAGCAGCCACCACATCGAAGCCGGCTTGCTCGAAGCCAAGGCTGAGGCCGCCGGCTCCGGCGAAGAGATCAATTCCGATGGGTCTAGTCATGGTGCCAATTATAGAGCGGACGCGGTCCGATGTCGATCGGAAAAGCGTCAACCCAGTAGTAGGGGCTGAGGGACGCAGAGCGATCCTAGGTTTGCGCCGTCTCATAGCCTGAGAACGACAAGATGAACAGTTGGCCTCAGGGCAAGTGCTTGGGCTAGAGTAGCTAGCATGGCCAGGTCGGCGGTTGCTACTGCCGCAAACTGCCTGAGCCACCTGAGCCCGACGCTGAACGGATCTACAAAGGAAGAGACTGTGAGTCCACCCAGGAAAGCCTCAAAGCCAAATCTCTACGCTGAGCTCATTGAAGAGATCTTCTTGAGAAGGTACAAGGCGGGTGTTACGCGAGTACCCTTCGAGCGGGAAGACCTCGACAAGGCGGCGATCAAGCGAGGAGTGCGCCTCCCGAAGAACCTTGGCGACACCATCTACTCGTTCAAGTACCGGAACAGTCTTCCGGATCTCATTCTGCAAACGGCACCCGCTGGACTGCAGTGGGCAATCTACAGCGTGGGTCGTGCAAAGTACGAGTTCCGTCTAGAGCGCCCGCTTTCCATCGAGCCAAGGGTGAATCAGCTTGTTGTGAAGATTCCTGACGCAACGCCAGAGATCATTCAGGCGCACGCGCTTGGCGATGAACAGGCCCTGCTTGCAAAGGTTCGCTACAACCGGTTGGTGGATGTCTTCCTGGGAATCACAGCATCATCGCTTCAGAATCACCTCCGTACGACGGTAAAGGACATCGGCCAGATTGAAATTGATGAGCTTTATGTAGGACTGGATCGCCATGGTTGCCAGTATGTAATCCCGGTTCAAGCAAAGGGTGGCAAAGATAAGCATGGGAGGCAGCAGACAGAGCAGGATATCGCGTGCTGTCGTGAGAAGTTCCCTGGTCTTGTCTGTAGGCCTGTCTCTGCACAGTTCATCAATGCAAACAAGATTGCGATGTTTGAGCTTGCCGTGCAGGATGAAGAAATCAAGGTGGTATCCGAGGAGCACTATGAGCTGGTTTCCTCGGCAAGTATCACGGCAGATGATTTGGCAATCTACGCGGGCAGGCGAAAGATCTGAACAGTGGATGGTTTGACCGATGTTCTCCCTCTACTCTGTGTTGCCAGCTACCACACACAATACGGTCGGATCCCAATTCGATGATGGCTGACCTCGACATCCGGCGTCGCCGGGGTTGAATATCGGTCGCCGCAGCAGAATGCTGCCCTGGCCTAGTCATTGTGTAGCGCCATCGCCCTTGGCGCGCTGACGAGCAATGTAGCCCGGAAAGCAGGCGGGCCGGATCGGTCCGCTTGCGAAGTCCCGGGCACGTCAGAGGCTTTGTAGAGCCTTGGCGCCAGTACCTTGGCCTCGATCCCAGGCACGATCCGCTCACTCCAATGCGGAGTTATCGGAATATCGCAAGGGGCATCAATCTCCCCACCTGCATACAGCACAATCACAAGCTTCTCCAACGAATTATCCACCAGGAGAGCAGGTTCGCCACGACAGCTAAGCTCAAAGTAGCTATTCCCAAAGCGTCCGACACCCAGCGCCGTATCTTCAGCGACCAGACGCAAAGCGTCCTCGCGCATCACTGCGAACTCAGCGGCAGAGACCTTGGGGTAGGTCCTCAGCTTCAGCTCATCATTGGGCAGATGGAGGTGGGCAAGCGCAGTACCTAAAAGCACTGCCAAGTACACAGCGGCGTACATCAGAGACTTCATTGGAAGTCCTGCAGATCGAAGGCGAATAGAGAATGGGCCGCGACGGCAGCCCGCAGGCTAGTACATGAGGTTCAAGCCTTCGGCTCTACTACCGCACGTGCAACCGCTCAGTCACCTGCGCAGTCAACGCCACACACGCCAACTTCAACCCCTCCATTACCCGATCCCCCAGGTACTCCTCGGGCGCACCGTTCTGCCGGGTCCGCTCTGCGGCCAGCATCAGCTCCGCCACCACACGCAGGCCCGCCAGCGCGCAATCCGCGTCCGCCAACTGAAGGCACCTCCCAGGCAGTTGATGCCGTTCCGGCCAAGGCTGGCCATCCGCAGCTGCACCGGTTCCGATGCGGTGCAGCGTGGCGACGAAGGCGTTGGGATCGACGGACGGTCCGCGCTCGGGTTCGGCGTTGTCCGGATCGTACTGCGCGTGCAGGGAACGGAAGTCCGATGTGTTCATGGCAATGCTCCGTACAGGACAGATAGCAACGCCGCCGATAAAGGCGGCGGACGGTGCGTGTCTCGAAAACCGGTGAATACCCAATCCGGCGGGTCCGAGGACCCCCACGCACCGCCCGCCATGGATCGCGAACGGATTGCCAGTCGGCGCCATCCGAGGATGACGCCGACTGGCAAGCGCAAAGCACTGGGTATTCAGACGGGTTTTCGAGTCCCGCGCCACCTAGTGCGAGGTGGCACGCCAAGGTGTACTCGCATGACTGCGAGATGCCAAGAAACCGTAGGCCGCAGAGGCCGCAAATGCTGACGCTTACGGCATTGTTGCATGGCGAGCGTGTGGCAGAACCCTTGCGGTGCAGTGGTTTCGGCCGGTGTTAAGTTATCGCCCGGATGCGCTTCAAAAAGTACGGTTTGTAGCCGTATAGGATCCCAAAAGCGACACCTAGCCCGCTGGGCTGATACGCGCAGCGTGCCGATTGCGACACAACTTAACTTTGCAGCGCCACGCCCGGCCGTGGCCAGAGCGCATCGTCGCGCTCCAGGTCGTAGTCGCTGCCGAACGCCAGTGCTGCTTCGCGAGGCGGAAGGTCTGCGTAGCAGCCCAGCAGGAACTCATCCATGCCGGCATCGCGATGGTCGATGGCGAACAGGTGGAGGAGCTCCTTGTCGAAGGCTTCAAGCCAGGTGGGGTCGATTCTGATCATGGGCATCCTCCAGTGAGAAGAGGAGCGTGGCTGCGATGTGTCTCACACGGCAGGACGCGCCGTCGGCCGTCCCCACAATTTCATTGTGGTCCGATTGCGTACCAATGCATGCCAGAGTAAAAGAGTACCGTAGTTACCCATCGCAACATCCATAGGAAAGGAGACCCATGGCTGCCATCGAAGACAATGACGCGCTGTTCGATTCTCAGTTGATCATCGGTCCCACAATCGTTGCGGGAAGCAACCTGCTTCGCCATCTGCAGGCGGCGGGCGAGTTCGACATCAACTCTGCACCCAATTGGCTGTACCTGCCCATTGAGCAGGCGTTCGCAGATGAGCTGGGATGCGCGCGCTATGTGCAGGAGCCGATTGATGCCTACACACAGGGCATGTTGCAGCAGTTGGCTGCCATCGAGGCATCGCCAGACGGGCAGGGGGCGCTTGAAGGCGATCTAGGCTCTACCGTTCGGGCAGTGGAGGCCGTGAGGATGCTGCAGGACACGGTGAAGGTGGCGCTGATCAATGGGGATCTGGTGTTGGCCTAGCGGAGCTGAAGTTGGGGAGTGCCAGCTCTTGGAGCTTCGGTGCGTTGGGAATGTACGACCGCCAGGTTACACCGGGGTAAAGTGCGGTAGGCGTGGTGCCAGCTTTCACGTAAATGAAAGGAGGTCGCCTCCCTCTCTTTCAGGTTGGCCTTAGGCTAGCAATTAGGACTTTGTAAGGGATGAATATCATGGAGCAAATGGAGTCAACTCAGCCCAGACGCGGAGAATTCTTCCTCTTGATGCCGGACACCACTCGAGGGGGAAAGGGTCACGGGGTAGTGTTCGAGAATGTGAAGAAACTTCGCACGCCTCCACGGCTTATCCTACGTCCTGAAGGGGGTGGATTTCCACCTTTGGCAGAGAAACCACTGTTGGTTCACTCACCCAAGAAGGGGGGGCTTCCTGAAGATCTTGAAGGAGGGATGAGCGGTTACTGGCTCGTCTCGGAGCGCTTGCGCAACGCGTTCGTCTCTGTCGATCCCAACGGATTCGAGTTTGCGGAGAGCGAATACCGCCTCGCCAATGGATCTGAAGGGCCGCGCTACTTCCTCTGCGATGTGACCCGAGTGATCGATGCGGTCGATGAAGCTGCGTCAAAGCTCCGCGTTGTCCGCGACGAGGGCTATCCCGGAGGCAAGTTTTACGACCTCAGGGGTGGAAGTTCCCTGGCGTTCCGAAAGGATGTCATCAACCAGGCGCACATATTCCGAACGCCGTACTCAGGGAACCTGGTTTTCTGTGACAGCGCTTTGCGCGATGCGGTTCTGGCCGCCGGCATCGGTGGTAGGGGCGAGTCGCGAGGACTATCGTTTACGGACGCAGCTGATATCTGAGTCCGCTGATTGAACTCAAGGAAGAGGTCGCTCTATGCCGCGTAACAGTCCAATTCTTCAGAAGCACCATGTGCTTGAGCAACAAACCTTCAATAACAACGACTTTCTGCAGGCATTGGTGGATGCAGAGCTCGTTGAGAAGGATGTGTTCGAGAACCTGCTCTACATGCCGGCAGACAAGAGGCTCGCTGCTGCCATGGGTGTTTCCCCTCATGGCGGGGGGCCGATCAAGGACTATCAAAACGGAATCACCTTTTCTCTGGAGATGATCGAGGCATCACCAGACGGCCAAGCTGCGCTTCGCGGTGACGTGGCTGCGATGCAGCGCGTGGCAGCTCAGGTCAACGGCCTTCGCGACACGATGACGATTGGCCTAGTCAACGGTGATCTTTACACGAACGCCCCTCTTGGCATGGATTCAGATGCCATCAGGCCGCGAACGCAGGCATTCTTCGGGAATGTCGATCGCTACGCGCAGGTCCACTCTTCGCAGTACGGCGCGTTGACTGGCATGCGTCCAGACGAGCGAATGCATCTTCTAGTCACCAGAACTGAATCGCGCATTGTGGCCTTGCTGGATGTCCATGATCAGTTCGGCACCAAGCTGACTAAAGGAAGTGATCTTGAGCTTCAGAGGAACAGCTTGTCGGCGGCAATCTCCGATGCGCAACAATCTGGTCGGATTGTCATGTCGGAGCCGGGCATCCTGAAAGTGGAGCGAGTGCTAGGTGAGGAGGCTGCCTATCGCATTCGTGCGCCTCGCTTGCAGCAAGGCGGCATCACTATGGATCTCCTCCTCGGCGAGGCCTCCACGAGCCAACTGATCCGCTCCGGCGGCCTGCTCGCCTCCGGCGCCGACGCCGTCATCACCGCCCGCCGAACCTCGCAGCTGCTGGAAGAAGGCAATGGCACCGCCGCCCAGTCCGAGCTCACCCATGCCTTGGCGCGCAACGGCGGTGGCTGGGTCGGTGGCATGGCCACGGCATCGGTGATCGGCACGTCCAGCTTCGTCCCTGCGGCCATCGTCGCGGGTGATGCGCTGCTGATGAGCAAGGCGTTCGACAAGGGCGCCGATCTGCTCGACAACCGCGCCATCTACCAGCAGACCGACAAGGCCGATGTCACATGGCAGTTCGATGGCCGCAACTGGCAGCGTCAGGCGGTCATGGACAGCGCGGGCGACGGCTTGGGCAATCCGGCTGAGCGTAGTGTGGGCGCCAGTTACGAGAAGGCCCGCGAGCTGGGCGCATATGCCCATGTAAAAGCGGTAGAGCTGGCGCTGGGCAAGGCGCCGCCGCCGCAGGATCCTTTCAGCATCCCGGCGAAGGACGGCGAGGGCCGTCTGGACAATCCCAACTGGCACCGCGATGCGCAGACCGAACAGTGGACGCGGCAGGTCAAGATCGGCGTGTCCGGTGCCAACGACCGGGGTGTGTATGAGACGCAGACCGCCAGCCCCGAACGCGCCAACG
Organism: Stenotrophomonas sp. A3_2; assembly: GCF_036624925.1. Lineage (NCBI taxonomy): Bacteria > Pseudomonadati > Pseudomonadota > Gammaproteobacteria > Lysobacterales > Lysobacteraceae > Stenotrophomonas > Stenotrophomonas sp. A3_2. Next base: position 33,722 of record NZ_JAZKVY010000370.1, on the reverse strand, counting down.
AGTTGAATCGTGAGGCGGTGCAACGCATCGAGAACAACATCGCCAACGGCAAGGCCGCGATTGCCGCCAGCTACCTGGAGACCTACGCCGCTACCCGCGCCAGCGACTTCGTGCCGCTGGTGCCGGAAGCGGTGGAGCAGGCGCGTGCCAGGCCCGACGCCATCCAGGGCTCGGACAACCAGCTCTACCAGCGCGATGAAGCAGGGCAGTGGAGCCATGCTGGCCAGAACGCACAGGGGAACATGGCGCTGGAGCTGGAGCTGACCCGCACCATCCAGCAGCCGTCGCTCGATCAGTTCAACCAGACCATTGCCGCATTGGACGCGCGACCGTTGCCATCTGCGGCGGAGGTGAACCAGAACGAGCTGCGCCACAGCTACTACGCTGCGGGCGTCGCGCTGTCACCGGCATGGGAGCAGGCCATTGCCCTGGCCACGGCACGCACGCGCGAGCAGCACGGCATTACGGGTCCCACGCTGCAGGAACTGGGGCCTGTCGCCGAGGGCAACGCGGGCGCGTCCCGGCCCATCACCCATTACCAAGTGGGTCAGGATGGCGTGGCGCGCGCCGTCGCGACCACCAGCACGCAGGAGCTGCAGGCCGCATGGAATGAGGTGCGCGCGCGTGCCAATGAGCAGGCGCCGTTGCCCGACTCGCCCGAGCTGCGCATTGCTGCGCTGTCGGCGGGTGAGCAGGAGGCGTACCGGCAGGCACTGCAGGAGGCCAATCGGCTGGGTGCTGCGCAGGTGGATGCAGGGCAGGCTGCACGAGCAGCCGCGCAGGTGGCACATGGCGACAAGCCATCCGAGCAGGATGGTAACGTGGAAGTGCGGCCTGAAGAGCCGGCGACTGCGCAACCCATCGCGCCTGCGACGGTTGTGGCGGCGCCGCCCGCGGTAGCGGTCACGCCACCGCCTACGCCTGCGGCACAGGACAAGCCCGCGCCTCAGCGGCACGCCGAGCAGCGCGATCCGCCGCGGCGTGAGGCGGAGCCCCAACCTCAGCCCCATCCAAACAGCGAGGCGCCCACCGAAAACCGTACCGCCTCACAGACGCCGGAGCCCGCTGGGCCGATGCAGGCGCACCCGGTCGAATCCGAGCGTGCGACGCCACACTCTGCCGCGCCTCTGGCAGCGGCAACGCAGACGGTGCCCACGCAGCGCACAGAGCAGGCAGCGGAACCGGAGAAGATGGCCCCGATGCCTGCGGTTGCGCCCACTCCAAAGCAGGACATGGCAGGGCAGGAGGTCGAGCCGGTGCCGTTCAAGGAGCCGCTGCCTGCTGAGCCTGCGCGCGATCCATGGCCTTTGGAGCAGGAAGCGGCACAACACGTGCCAGAGCCCGAACCGGCTCCATCGGATGACTTCCGGCCCGTCACTGCGGCTGTCACGGTTCCTGCCGCGCCCACGATAGTGCCAAGCCCCGAGCCAGCCGCGCCCGCACCGGATGAGGCATCGGGCTCGAACCGGGCGCTGCAGGACCCCACGCAGCCCGGCCACCCCGATCACGCGCTGTATCAGCAGATCCGCGAGGGCGTGGAAGCGCTGGACGCCAAGCACGGCCGCAGCTTCGATGAAGTCAGCGAACGCATGACGGCCAGCCTTCTGGTACTGGCCAAGGACAACGACCTGGAGCGGGTGGACCATGTGCTGGTGAGCAACGCTACGTGCGAACACCCGGCTGGGCACACGCTGTTCGTGGTGCAGGGCGAGCCAAGCAATCCGGCGCATCAGCGCGCTGCGATGCCGACGGAGCTGGCGGCGCAGACATCAGTTGAAGAGTCACTGCAACAGTTCGACTCTGTCAGCCGTGAAGCGCATCAGCGTGCGCTTGCGAATCAGATGGATCAGCAGCTGGAAGATCAGCGGGTGCAGCACGACATCCAGATTCGTGCGGCCAGCGGGGGATGATCAACGTGTGAGCTGCACTGGGCGAACTGCGAAAAGGACCGAAGATGAAGCCACAAGGAAAGCGCCGGATCTGCATGCTCGCTGGACTGCTCGTTCTTCTGGCTACGGGGTGCCGACCCGAGGCGGCTCGCGACGCAGGCTCGATAGCAGCGGCCCATCGTCCGGATCTGGTGCCGCTTGTGCGAGCCATGCCCACCTCGTCAATGGATGCACCATTGACGGTCGAGTTCGATGTGGCTGCTCCCAGCAAAAATTCCTCTCCAACGCTCATGATCGGCATTCGCGTTGACCGCACGGATAACACCGCGGCGTTTTGGGCACTGGCCGATGTTCGGGCGTCCGAGTTACAGGCGAAGGTTTCCATGCAGCGCCTGGAATCGAGTGGATGGAAGGACGTGCCCTTGCACCGGCTGGAATGGGTCATTGGGGAACCTGCCAGAACAATTCCCATCCCCGCCGATGGTCGAGTGACAAATGCGTGGCTGGACGATGTTGACGTGCTGGCGCTGCAGAATGCTGGGCTGGAACGACCCGATGATAACTATGCACAGCTGGCCTTCGCATGGGCACGCAATCCATCGCCGGGCCGATACCGGGTTGAAGTGCAACTGCACGCCCCTCTGCCACAGCTTGAGCCGTACCAGCCGGAACTGCTGGTTGCTTACCTGCGCAGGCCCAAGTAGCGAAGCAGTCAGCTTCTTGGATTGCTGGCTGGTTCACACATTCAGCATGCCAGTCGTGGCCTCAACTTTGTCCTCCACCTGCCCCCCATCCCACCTATGCCATCATCCGCCCAGGACCGCAGCACCCATCAAGGCTGAACAGGCATGGAGCAGGCAACACGCTACACCGCAACGCTGTACCTGGCCGCGCCCGGCACCCCGCTGAAAAGTGGGGGCATCTCGCCGCGCGGCCATATGTACCTGCAGGTGGCCGCGGGCGACGAGGCCCACACCTACGGCTTCGCCCCGCCGTGCCACGCGCCGGGCGAAGCCCGCTCCGGCGTGCAGTACGCGCAGGTGCGCCACGATGATGCCGACGAGCATCTGGACCCGTACTACAGCCGCACCCTGGAAATCACCGAGGAGCATTACGGCTGCCTGCGCGACTTCGCAGAGGAACCGGCCGAGTTCGAATTCGATGTCGATCGCCCGGCCACCATCAACCGCTGCAGCGATTTTGTCTGGGCTGCGCTGCACTATGCGGGCCTGCATCCGCTGCCGGCGCCGCTGGATGGCGGCAGCAACCTCGGCGAGTTCGCGGTGCTGTTCAACCTGCCGGAAATCCAGTGCATTGCTGCGCCGTTCCCGGGCAGCGATCTGAATGCCGAAACCCACCACGCGATGCCCGAGCGCGAGGCCGAACATCATCGCCAGGGCGACCGCGCCAGCGATGAGCCGCCGCCGACGCCGATTGAAGTGGCCGGCACGCTGTTGGACCCTTCGCATCCCGACCATCGCCTGTTCTCGCAGCTGATCCAGAAAGTGGCCGAGCTGGATGCCGCGCATGGCCGCCCGTTCGATGCGGCCAGCCAGCGCATCAGTGCCAGCCTGCTGGTGCTGGCCAAGCAGAACAATCTCTCGCGCGTGGACCACGTGCTGCTCAGCCGACCGACCCAGAACAGCCATGCCGCCGAAAGCATCTTCATCGTGCAGGGCGACCGCAACGATCCAGGGCACCGCCGCGCCAGCATCGCCACTGAGGTGGCGGCCAAGACCGATGTGGCCGATTCGCTGCGGTTGAAGGAGCAATGACGCGGCCACTGCGGCGGGGGCTGGTGGTACTGGCGGTGCTGGGCGCGCTGGCGGCATGCCGTGCGTCAACAGCGCCGGAGGTTGCGCCGCCCCTGCTGACGCGCGCACAGGCCGAGGCCCGCACGGTTGTGCCGCTCACGCGGGCCGTGCAGTTGCAGAAGGCCGGTCGGATTGCCGAGGTCACGTTTGATTTGCCGGCGCCCCAGAAGCCGGCCATTCCGATCCTGAACATCGGGTTGCGGCTGCAGGATACCGATGGGCGCTCGTTGCTGGACGCGTGGGAGAAGATCAGACTGGGAAAGCCACCCACGCGATTGCGCCTGGAGCGGATTGATGGCGGCGCACTTGGTCCTGTACAGCTATGGCAGAGCACTCCTGACGGGCGCGACTCACAGAGAATTCCAGAAGATGAGGTTGTGCGATATCTGGCTGATACAAGCTTGGATGACAACGCACTGATCGAGGCCGGTTTGCACTCGGATGAGATGCTGTATCAGGTGCTTCAGTTCGCGCAGGTCGGTTGGCTGGAGCCGGGCCGGTATCGGTTGACTGTCGACCTGATGGAGGACCGCCCGCAGCTGGAAGGGCTCCAAGCCGAACTTATTGTTGGATATCAATCGCTAGGGAAGTAAGACATGAGCAAGGAAGCAGAGCGCTATACGGTCACGATTCATCTCGCCGCACCCGGCACGCCGAGAGTCGATGTGGGCGACGCGGGCCAGAAGAGATTGTTGGATCCGTCATTTGCTGGGCACATGTTTCTTTCGCTGACGCGATCAAGTGACCCGGTACCCGTGAGCAGGGGATTCACGATGGGGAGCGACCGTGCGAATCCCTCGCTGGGCAAAGTCGATGACACGGATCTGCGGGTCTACGACAAGCCCCGCTTCGAGCGCACGATCGAGATCAGCAAGGAGCAGTACGACCGCATCCTCGAGTTCTCGGCAGACCCGAAGAAGCACGGCTTCGACATGGATTACGACTTCTTCTCCAACGCCTGCACCGATTTCGCATGGGGTGCCCTGAACCACGCTGGGCTGCGCCCGGTCGGGCTGGCCGGGGAGCTCACCAACTACGAGGGCGCCACCAGGGTCCTGGACAACATCCGCGCCGTCAATGCCATTCCGCAGCAGGTGAAGGGCAGCGAGCTGGACAAGGTGCAGTGGAACCCGATGCCGAAGCAGACGTTCCGCGAGTGGATGTTCACCGAGAACGGCGAGCAGTGGCGCGGCAACAGCGTGCTCGCGGCAAGCGGCACGCCCGCAGACCCGGCGCACGACGATCATGCCCGCCTCAACCAGATCCACCAGCAGGTGGCCGACCTCGGCGCTTTCGGTGCGCGCAACGGCAATGTCAGTGCCAGCCTGCTCGCGCTGTCGAAGGAGCAGCAATTCTCGCGCGTGGACGAAGTGGTGCTGGGCGAGCAGCGCGGCGATACCGCACCGAAGCTGTTCATCGTGCAGGGTGACCGCAGTGACCCGGCACACCAGCGCGCCAGCATGCCGGCGGAGTTGGCTGCGCAGGCACCGGTGGAGGCCTCGTTCGATCGGGTCGCGCAGTTGCAGCAGAATCAGCGGCAGGGGGACGCGCAGCGCCTGCAGGAGGAGCAGCAGCTTCAGCAGAGCCACGGTCCACGGATGGCATAGCCGCGGGCGCAGCATCGAGGTCGAGCGTCGGCCATGCCCGCGCCGGCGCACGCCACGCCCCCCACCTGCTACCATTCCCCCCGCAACCCCAGCCAGCCCACCCGCGCAGACAGATGCGGGGCGGGCCGTCGCAGTACGGCCCAGCGAGCCAGGACACCCTCCCGTGCCCATTCAAGGACGCTCGCATGTTCCGTACTCCTCTCTTCCGCTCGGCCGCCCTGGCCGTTGCCGTTTCGCTCAGCCTCGGCGCGCCCTCCGCGTTCGCCGACAACGCACCCGCTGCCAGTGCTACCACCGCCGCTGTGCAGCGCCAGGCCGTGGCCAAGGGCCTGTACGAGCTGGCCTACAGCCCGAAGCAGAACGCCGTGTTCGTGGCCTCCTCCGGCGGCTTCGGCGATGACGCCGGCCCGGCCCAGGTGCTGCGCCTGAACCCGGCCACGCTGGCCGTGGAAACCCGCATTCCGCTGGAGCGCAAGGCGTTCGGCGTGGTGCTGGACGACGCCCACAACCGCCTGTACGTGGGCAACACCGTGGACCTGTCGGTGACCGTGGTCGACACCGCGCAGAACAAGGCCGTGGGCACCATCCAGTTGATGGAGAAGAAGACCGGCAAGGACGGCAAGGCCGCCTACACCCACGACCTGCGCGAGCTGGTGGTCGACAGCGCGGCCAACCGCCTGTACGTGACCGGCCACAGCAGCCAGCCGGACGTGAGCAGCGTGCTGTTCGTGATCGATACCACCACGCTGAAGGTGATCAACACCATCGACGGCCTGGGCAATGCCAAGGCGCCGGGCCTGGCGCTGGATGCGGCCAACAAGCGCGTCTACACCAGCAACCTGCTGGCCGACCTGGTGGTGGTGGGCACCGATTCGAACAAGGTGGTGGCGCAGCACAGGATCGCCGCCGAGCAGCCGATGAACATCGCGCTGGATCCGGCCGGCAAGCGCCTGTTCGTGACCGACCAGGGCTCGGAATTCCTGCGGGGCTACCAGGCCAAGAGCAGTGGCCTGGTCAGCAAGCATCCGGGCCAGCGCGTGCTGGTGCTGGACCGCAGCACCGGCAAGGAGCTGGCCAGCATCCCGACCGATGCCGGCCCGCTGGGCATTCTGCTGGATGCACCGCGCAAGCGCCTGTACGTGACCAACCGCGAAGCCGGTACGGTGACCGCCTACAACAGTGACAGCTACCAGAAGGTGGCCACCTACACCGTGCCGACCCACCCGAACAGCCTGGCGCTGGATGCGAAGAACAACGTGCTGTTCGTGAGCATCAAGAACGGCGAGAAGGATGACAAGGGCGCTGACGAGAGCGTGGCGCGCATCCAGCTGTGATGCGCTGACGCTGGGCTCGCCCGGCAGCGTGCCGCATGAAGAAGGCAGGGTGCAGGCCCTGCCTTCTTCTTTGCCGGGTTGCAGTGCCGAGCGCCAACCCGCTAGGGTTGAACCCTAGGGCAGGGAGCCAAAGGATCTGAATCATGCTGGGTATCCACCGCTGGCTGCGCGCCGGCCTGATCTTCACGCTGGCGGGCGCACTCGGCGCCTGTAGCAGCCGCGTACCGGATGCGCCGGAGCCGCTGGATCTGGTCAAGCCGATCGACGTGGCCGGGTCCGGCCAAGCGGTGCGGTTCGAGTTCGAGACGAATGCCCGCAACTTCTATCCGGGTCGTCCCTATGTTCTGGATCTTGAAGTGCCGCGACATGGACCCGGGCCTGACAGTGAGCCTGACATGGACAATGTTCATGTTCCCTTTCAGCTGTCCCTGCAGCGCTGGGTCGCAGGTGCCTGGCAGGACGTTGCAACGTCTGATGTCTATCAGGCACGGGCGCGCAATCTGGGTGAGCCGCTCCCCGAATGGCATGAGTCGGCAGACTGGCGTTACGCGCAGCAGGTATCGATGGACGCCAGCCGATACAGGTTGAGCATCGTCACGCTGCCGATAGAAATGGGTGCCCGCTACCGCCTGGATGTGCGCACGGTGCAGCCCACCGCTGCGCTCCAGCATTACCCGGCGCAGCTGCGGGTTCATGCCGACCCACTCTCTGGAAAATAGACGTCATCCCACTGCTGGAAGGAACTGAAGGATTTTTCTTATGGATAAGCCGCGCTACACCGTAGAAATCGTCATTGCCGCACCTGGTACGCCGTTGGTGGACGAGAGAGGTGTACAGAAAGTTGTGGACGGGGTTCCGCAGACATCCGGGCCCGGACACATGTTCTACGTGCTCCATGGGCCGGACAAGACCACGCGGAGTTTCGGCTTCGCGCCTACGGAGCATGGAAGCATGAACGGGCCGGGCGAGGTCATGAAGACCGATGCGGTCGAGTACAGGAACCCGCATTACAGCCGCACGCTCGAGATCAGCGAGCAACAGTACAGAAAGCTTGAGGCCTTCGGTGCGCACCCGGATAAGTACGGCTTCGATCTTCAATACAAGGACGTGCGCAACAACTGCGTGGACTTCACCTGGGAAGCCTTGAACCACGCAGGCATCCAGCGGAAAAGCAGCATCGACGTGAACGCGTTGGGAGGTCCCGCTGGCCAGCTTCTTCCGGATGTTCGCATTCCTCTTGACATCAAGGGGGCGGGCAAGGACGCATTCCGACCGCTGCGCAACATCCACGGTGTGGATAGCATTGATCCGCCGTTTCCGGACAGCGAGCTCAACCAGAGGAAAACCAATCCCCTGCCGGAGCGCAGTCTCAAGCAACACATGCTGAGTGATGCCGAGGGCATGGGCGAACGAAGCGGTGATCTTCTGGCCCGGCACAGCAACGACCCGCTGCTCTCGCAGATCCACCAGGGCGTGGCCCGGCTCGATGCAGAGCGGGGCCGCGACTTCGATGCCACCAGCGAGAACATCAGTGCCAGCCTGTACGCGCTGGCCAAAGCCAATGGCCTGACCCAGGTTGACCATGTGCTGTTGAGCGATCGCACCGCGCAGCCCGACGCTGCGCAGAACATCTTCATCGTGCAGGGCGAGCGCAACGATCCGGCACAGCTGCGCGCCAGCATGCCAACAGCGGTGGCTGCGCAGACACCGGCAGAAACTTCGTTCGAGCGTGCCGAGCAGCTGTCGCAGTCTGCACAGGTGCGCACGCAGGCTGAGCTGCAGCAGCGCCAGGTGCAGGAGCAGTCCGGTCCGCGCATGGCCTAGCGCAGCAAGCGCCACGGCGAGCCGCCGTACTCGCGGTGGGCCGCCAGTAACGCTGGAGGCGGCTCAGCCCAGGCGGTGTGCCGGGTTCTGCTGCTGCTCCTGCTCACGGGCCTGCTGTTCGGGCACTAACCCCACGGCCGGCTGCTGCGGGGCCAACCCCAGCTTCTGCATCGACTGCTCCACCGGCGTCTGCGCCGCCACCGCGGTCGGCATCATCGCGCGCAGGTGTGCCGGATTGGCCGGGTCGCCCTGCACCACGAAGACGTTGTGCCCGGCCGGGTGCTGGGCCGTGGCGTTGCTGACCAGCACATGGTCGACCTGCTGCAGGCCCTGCTCGCGGGCCAGCACGGTCAGGCTGGCGGTCAGGCGCTCGCTGGTCTGGTCGAACGCACGGCCATGCTGGGCGTCCAGTGCGGCCACGCCCTGACGGATCTGCTGGTTGAGGCCGTAGTCGGGGTGGTTGGGGGTGAGTTCTGCCATGGCGATCGAACGGTAGCGGTGGGTCGGGGTGAACCCCGCCAGTATAGATCCGGCCGGTGAAGGGCGCCGGAAAGGTCAGTCCGCCGGCCGATGGTCGTAGCTGATCACCCGTTCGGCCAACCAGCGCCCGTCCACGCGGCGCCAGACCTGGATGAAGCGGGCCTGGCCGGTCCAGCGTTCCACGCCATCCTTGCCGCGTTCATGGAAGCGGTGGTTGCCGATTTCGAGCGCCCGCTCATCGTGCAGCGGGAAGACCTGCAGCGAAGATTCCACCAGCTCGCGGCGCAGCTGCCAGCCACCCTTGCGCGCGCTGCTGCACAGGGTGGCCACGCTGCGACGGAAGTCCTCGCGGCTGCTGGCCGACTTGCCGTCCTTGTCATGGAAGAACTCCATGTCGTCGGTCGTCATCGCGGCGGCCCTGTCGGCATTGCAGGCCTCGAAGGCGGCGGCGAACAGCTGGGTGTCGGCCTGGCGGATCTGCTCGCGCAGGGAGTCGGCGGGCGCTGGCGCGGCAACGAGGCCGGCGGCCAGCAAGGGCAGGGTGGGCAGCAGCATGGTGAGGCTCCAGGGAGGGTTCACGCAGGCTCGCATGGCGTTTGGGCCACTGCAGCCGGCGTCCGACGAAACGGCCGTTCCACGGAGTGAACGCCCGCATTGGCGGCCCGGCGCCAGCGTCGGGGCCGTGGCTGTGCAGGCGATGTCATGAGCGGCCGGGATTCCCTCACGGCCGCCACAGGGCACGGCCACTAGCCTGAACGCCTCCCTTTCCACAGGAGCGCCCATGCCTGCTTCCCGCATCCGCCTGCACGTTGAAGACACAGGGGGCCACGGCCGCCCGGTCATCCTGATCCACGGCTGGCCGCTGTCCGCCGATGCCTGGAGGACGCAGGTGACGATTCTGCGCGACGCTCAACACCGGGTGATCAGCTACGACCGGCGCGGCTTCGGCCGCTCCGACAAGCCGGCCGAAGGTTATGACTACGACACGCTGGCGGCGGACCTGGCGGGGTTGATCGAGGAACGTGACCTGCGCGACGTCACCCTGGTCGGCTTCTCGATGGGCGGCGGTGAGGTGGCGCGCTATGTGGCCAACCACGGGCAGGAGCGCCTGCACAGCGTGGTGTTTGCTGCCGCCGTGCCGCCGTACCTGCTGCGCAGTGATGACAACCCGGACGGCCCGCTGACCCAGGACAAGGCTGATGAAATGCACAGTGGTCTGGAGAAGGATCGCGAAGCGTTCTTCGACGGCTTCACCCGCGATTTCTTCAGCGCCAACGGCAAGCTGATGGTCACCGAGGAAGCGCGCCAGGCGGCGATCGCGCTGTGTCATCAGTCCGACCAGACGGCAGCGCTGGGCTGCATGAAAGCGTTTGCCACCACGGATTTCCGCGATGATCTGAAGAAGATCACAGTGCCCACCCTGATCCTGCACGGTGACAGCGATGCCATCGTTCCGTTTGAAGGCTCTGGCCAGCGCACGCACCGGGCCATTGCGGGCAGCGAAGTGGTGATCCTTGAAGGCGCGCCGCACGGCTGCAATACCAGCCATGCCGACCACTTCAATCTTGCCCTGCTGAACTTCCTGAAGCGGTAAGCTGCGGCCATGCGCGAACCGAAGATGCCACCGTGGAAGAAGCCCAACCCCAAGGGCCAGACCTCGCAGCCGCTGTCGCCTGCACAGAAGGAGGCGGCGCGGCAGCGGGCGGAAGAGAATGGGCGGCGCTATCCGAATCTGGTGGACAACATGTGGGCCGCCAAGCTGCCGCGCAGACTGTGATCTGTAGAATTGAGCCATGCTCGACTCCGCTCTGCATCCATCCACGCATGCGTGGATCTACTGCAAGAGCAGCCGAGCGTGGGCTCGGCTCTACAGCTTGGCCAGCGGCTTCCAGCCGGGTTCCAGCCAAGGCGCGATCTTGTTCTGTCGAACCGTGACGGCCTCAGCCGGCAGCCCCGCCAAGCGCGCAAGCTCTGCACGCAGCAGCTCGGCATCCACCGACATGGCCGTAGCCACCTGCAGCCGATCACCCTGATGTCTCACCTGTACCGGTAGCGTGGCACGCGCGTCCTGCTGGCCGCCGGTGCGCCCGATCGGGTAGCGCATTGTTACCGGCCGTGACAGCTGCGCCAGTGCGGGCTGCCACGCCTGCAGCACGAGGGCTGCCCGGCAGCGGGAACATGTATTTCAGCAATCGTGGCTGGGTAGCCGGTGAGGCTCTCGACCATGACCTGGAAGCGCGCGCCATCTGGTACGGCCAGCACGGCGGCGATCAATACGCACAGCGAAACGAATACCGCCGCCAGGATCCAGCTGCGCGGCGCGGTGGCCGGTCGAGTCGCGTTGCGCAGCCCCGGTTTGCGCCGCAGCTTGCGCGCGTAAATGCGCCGGTCCTTCCTGCGCGGGCTGCTGCTGTGCTCAGGCAGGTTCAAGGGAACGCGCGGAAGGCGCGCCACGCGGGCCTGGATCAGGCGCGAGAGCAGCATCCACGCGATCACGAACGCCAGCAGCGGGAGCAGGGTTCGCACCCACAGATACAGCGTGACCATCCACAACACCTCTACATACGACCATCCATGCTCGTCTACATCCTACCGGGACCACGCGGTGGTTGTCGTATACGCCAGCCGACAGGCACAGGATGCTTGGTTAGGATGTTTCTTTGTTGTCATGGATGAACCGATGGTCTCTGCCGCTGCCCGCTTCTGTCGCATCTGTGGTCCCGGCCCGATCCTGCTGGCCCTGCAGGTGGTGGCGTTGCTGGCGGTAGGCCTTGCAGCCGGCTTCTTCCACTACCGTGTGGGACTGCTGCTGGAGCCGGTGGATGACGCATGCGGTGGGCCCGACGCGGCCGCACGCATACAGGTGGCCGAACAGCTGCTGGCGCGATCCACTGCGCTTGCACCGTGGCAACCGTTGCAGTGGATTCCGATGGCGGGCGTGGTGCTGGCGCTGCTGGGCGCGATGTCGATCAGCGTCTATCGGCTGGGGCGGTTGTCCGGACGGCTGCGGCGGGCCAACCGGGTCTTGATGATGCTGCATGGCGCGGTACTGGTGCTGGCGGTGCGGGCATTGCATCTGTACGACATGGCATGGACCAGTGTGGCCAAGCTGGCGCCGACAACCTGCCTGATGGAACTGGGGGAACAGGGCAGTTTGCCGCTGGCACAGGCGCAGGAGGTGGTGTTCGAGATCCTCACCCACGAGCATGCCCCGCTGCTGCGCAATCCCGATGATCTGGCCCTGGTGCTGGTCGCAGTGATGCTGATGGCGATGGCTGCAGGATTCATGTTGTGGCGGGCGATCGTGCGCGAGCGGGAGGTGCAGTCGCCCAGCCCATAGCAGCTGCATGCCCGACCAGGCGTTCTCAATCACGCTAAAGTCCGTACTTCGCCCCTGCAAGGAAGTGCTGATGCGTTGGTTGCTTCGCGCTGTACCGCTACTGCTCTGTTCGTTGGCGGTACACGCCGCTGAAGTAGATCGCCGGATTGCGGTGACCATCGACGACCTGCCCTGGGCGCGGGTGGATGAGATCGTTCCGCCGGACCTGCAGGCGCGGCATGAAGCGCTGATGGACCAGCTGCGCGAGGCAGGCGTGCCGGTGGTCGGCTTCGTCAACGAGAACAAGCTTGAGATCGACGGGCAGGTGCAGCCGGCGCGGGTGCAGATGCTGCGTGACTGGCTGGACGCCGGCTACATGCTGGGCAACCACACCTACTCGCACATGGACCTGAACGCCAAGGGCGTGCCTGCGTTCCAGCGGGATTTCCTGCGTGGCGAGACGGTGCTGCGGCCGTTGCTGGCCGAGCGCGGGCTGAAGCCGCAGTGGATGCGTCACCCCTATCTGCGTGCGGGGCGCACGCCGGAAGACCGCGCGGAAATGGACGTGTTCTTCAAGCAGCTTGGGTACCGCGTGGCGCCGGTGACGGTGGACAACGGCGAGTGGGTGTGGGCGTTCGCCTATGCCAACGTGATGAACGAGCAGGCGGATTCGCCCGCGCGCGCGGCGACGCTGGCGCAGCTGCGCAAGGGCTACGTGCCGTACATGCTGAACAAGCTGGACTATTACGAGAAGCAGTCGCAGGCGCTACTTGGGTACGCGCTGCCGCAGGTGTGGCTGATGCACGCCAATGAGCTCAACGCGGCGACCTTTGCCGAACTGGTCGCGGCCACGAAGCGTCGCGGCTATCGCTTCATTTCATTGGACGAGGCGATGCGTGACCCGGCCTACGCGCGGGGTGCCGAGGGCTACAACGGCCGCTATGGCCCGAGCTGGCTGCACCGCTGGGCGATGGCGCAGAACAAGCCGAAGGACTTCTACGCCGGCGAACCCGAGGTGCCGGCGTGGGTGATGAAGCTGGCCAAGGTCGACTCGGAGTGACGCTCAGCGCTTGACGGCCAGCACGCCGTCCAGCGCCAGTTCGGCCTTGAAACCCGCCTTTTCCAGGCGCTTGGCCACTTCACGCGGCACGTCGCGGCCGCTGGTCAGCTTGTTCGGCGCGCCGGTGTAATGGAACAGGCGGCCGCCCTTGCGGATGACGCGGGCGAGGTGGTCATAGAACACCTGGGAGTACAGCTCGCCGGCGATGCCGAAGCGCGGTGGGTCGTGCAGGATCGCATCGACACTGTTGCTGGCCACCTGTTCGATCTGCTGCGAGACGTCACCGTGGCTGAACTGCAGGCGGCCACCGGCGGCAGCCGAGTCTGGATCCGGTGACCACGGGTTGAGCGTGCGCAGCCACATCACGTCGGCATTCTTCTCGAACGAGCGGATCTGGCCGACACCGGCCTCCAGCGCGCAGGCGGCGAAATAGCCCAGGCCACCACAGGTATCGAGGATGACCTTGCCGGCCGGGGCGACCAGCTCGACCTTGCGGCGCGCGTCCTCGAACGGTGACAGCTTGGAGGTCGGCAGCATCTTGATGCCGTCGATCTCGAAGGTTGGTGCGCCCCATTCGGTCGGCACCAGCTTGATCAGCGAGCCGCTGTAGCGCGAGATCGGCGCGAAGTCCTCGCCATCCCAGTAGTACAGCGTGCGGTCCTTCAGCTTGCCCGGCCACGGGTAGGGCTGGCCCCGGAAGTGGAAGCCGTCGGCATCCAGCACCACGCTGTCCTGGCTGCGGCCGAGGTCGAGCGAGCCCTGCCATTCGGCAGCGCCCTTGTCATGGGCACGGCGCAGGGTGTCAGCGCTGTCGCGGGTCAGCAGGGGGCCGGTGTAATGGGGCACGGCGGGTACCGGGGCGGTTTCGGGGGAGGGCATGGTACCGCAGGGCGCATGATGGGTTGAAAGAGTGATTTATTACCATGGTCGTTGAAAACAACGGTCTATGGGGCATGTGCAGCTAATCAGTATGACGGGGTGCCGCGACGCGGCCTTCAGTGAAAGGCTGAAGGCCGCCTAAAATCAGTTGCCTACTGGGCGAACTGAGTTCCGCGATTGGAAGCGCATTGCCTTGGTATGCACACGTCCAGCGAGGTGCTCACGAATCGCGACTCCATTACGGTGCAAATGACGCCAATTCCCTCGCTGAGATAGAAGGGGGATGAATAATGACGTGTATCGCTAAAGTAGCATCTGCCGTTGTCAATGCCGATCTTGGCTGTTCGGGCTCCCGCGACGGAGCTCTCTGCGTTCATCTGGCCTATTGAGTAATAGGAGACGCCCACAGGAACACGTCCATTCGGCGCAGTTGCCGTAACCCAGTCAATACTCTTCGAATTCAATTTTGAGGTTGGATTTCCAGGGGTGTTTTCGCGAGTGCATACCCAGCCTGCTGCCGGCCCTTCAATCGTCCCTTCCCCTTGAGATGGTTCCATATCCATGGAAAGGCAGAAAGCTTGGTGATAGAGCTTGGTCGCCTCCGACTGGTCGCTGTATCGATAGATCAGTCTTCCAAATCCATCAGGCTTCAGATGCTGATCAACTTGAATCTGTCCCCCATCGAAGTCTGGCCAAGTTGTACGGCGAACAATGATGATCTCTCCTTTGGCGCTGAGCTCCGTTCTGTCGACACTCAATGGTGTTCCTGCGAATGCAGGCGAGGCCGTGGCGATTGCCAGACACAGGATCAGTGTGCGATTACTCATCTGCGCGTCTCCGTTCTACGGTTGCGGAGACACTAGGCTCAACAATGTTCAGTTTTCAGATTGTGACCCGCACCGTAATTGACCAGATTTCAAACTTTTCTTACTAGTTTGAATGTTGATCCATCGCTCAATCGCACTTCACCGCATACACCGGCCCAGCACCGATCAGCATCAGCGCCATGTAGTCACTATCACTGGCCTTGCCCTTCAATGTCGCGTCCTTGTTGAAGTGGAAGATGCCGAAGCCACCGGCCATGCGGATCAACGCGCTGTCGATCTGCTCGGCGTCATCGCGGAAGTAGCGGCTGATCTCGCTGCGGGTGGCCTTGTGCAGGGCATTGGGCTCGCGCTGCCACTGGTCGCCGCGGCTGAAGGAGACGAAGTACTGGCCGCCTTCCTTGTCGATGCGGAAATCGGCCGGTTTGCGCGCGCCGGTGGCGAAGCAGCCCTGCAATGGGTCGGCGGAGAAGGGACGCCGCGCATCGTCGCCGCAGGCAGTGAGCAGCAGGAGGGCACCGGGCAGCAGCAGGCGGAGCGCTCGCATGGGATGTCCCTACAGTGCAGGTGCGGCTAGTGTAGGCAGCACGCGGGCGTGGCCCGTACAGAAATTCGGCAAGGACACAGGGGTTTTCGGATGGCGCAGGGCAAGGCACCGTGGTGCGGCATGGCCAGTTGGGTGGGTATTGCAGTGGATTGGGGGGCAGGCACCGTAGCGGCACAGGCGGCGGTCGCTGCGGGTGGCAATGGCATGGCCGCAGGGCTGGGCGTGGGCGTGCTGGGTGCGGCACTGGTGGGCGGCGGCCTGGCCGTAGCCTCGCGCGTGCGCGGTGAGCGCTGGCCATGGATCGGCATCAGCGGTGCGGTGCTGAGCGCGCTGCCGCTGCTGATGTACCTGCTGCGGATGATGCTGAAGCTCTAGCGGTAGTGCCGGCCGCTGGCCGGCAACACCGGATTGTTTCCGGAGCCCATGAGGTTGCCGGCCAGCGGCCGGCACTACCCGCGTGGATCATGCGCTGCGGTGGATCTCCACCGTTACGTGCACCAGCTCTTCATGGATCGCCAGCGCGTTGCGCAGGGTATCGGCATCCAGCGTGGCGTCGCTGGTGACCACGCTGGCGCTGACCGCGTACTTGCCGCGACCCACCTGCCAGACGTGCAGGTCGGCCAGGCGCGCCGGCCACGGGCCCTGTTCGATCACTTCGCGTACTTCGGCCACCACCGGAGCGTCCATCTGCGCGTCGAGCAGGATGCGGCCGCTGTCGCGCAGCAGGCCCACCGCCCACACCGTGACCAGCACGGCGCCGACCAGGCCCATCACCGGGTCCAGCCAGGTCAGGCCCAGCAGCTTGCCGCCGAGCAGGGCGATGATGGCCAGCACCGAGGTGGCGGCGTCGGCCAGCACGTGCACATAGGCCGAGCGCAGGTTGAGGTCGTGACTGTGCGCATGGCCGTGATCGTGGTGTTCGTGGTCATGCCCGTGATGATGGCCATGGTCATGCCCGTGGTGGTGATGCGCGTGGCCCGGGCTGTCGTGCAGCCACCATGCACAGAGCAGGTTCACGCCCAGGCCTACCGCAGCGATGGCGATGGCTTCGTTGTAGTGGATCGGCGCCGGTACCCACAGCCGCTCCAGCGACTGCACGGCCATCAGCGCGGCCACGCCGAGCAGAGCGATGGCGCTGGTATAGCCGGCCAGAATCTCGATCTTCCAGGTGCCGAAGGCGAAGCGCGGGTCATGCGCGTAGCGGCGTGCGCAGCGGTACGCAAACACCGAGAGCCCGAGCGCCAGCGCATGCGAACTCATGTGCCAGCCGTCGGCGAGCACGGCCATGGAGTTGAACCACCAGCCGCCGACGATCTCCACGACCATCATGCTGACGGTGAGCCACAGGGCGCGGCGGGTATTGCGTTCGGCCAGCGGGTTGCCGTCGTCGAAGCGGTGTTCGTGGCGACGGGCGGCGGCGAGGGCGTCCAAGTGCATGGGGGCGGGAGCTGGAGTGGATACCCCCATAGGGTATATGATCCCGCCATGGCGCACGTACACAAAAATCGTAAGCAGCTGCTGACCCGGGTGCGCCGCATCGCGGGCCAGGTGGCGGCGTTGGAGCAGGCGCTGGACCAGCCCGAGGGTAAAGCCGGCGACTGCGCGGACGTGCTGGTGCAGGTCGCCGCCGTGCGCGGTGCCGCCCACAGCCTGCTGATGGAGCTGCTGCACGAGCACCTGCAGGAGCACGTGGTGGGCGCCGAAGACCCGCAGCAGCGGGCGGCCGAGGCCGAGGTGCTGGTCGAGCTGCTGCGCCGCTACGGCAAATAGGCCGAGGGGCGGTAGAGTCGACTGTCAGTCGACTGCTCTTCGTACAACCAACGAAAGACCCCGCGCTTCGCGCGATAGTCGACTAACAGTCGACTCTACCCCCCGTGGCGGTGCCGCGCGTTCCAGATGTGCGTGGCGGCCAGCAGCAGGCTGCCGGTGACCGTCATCGGTGTTTCCCAGTCGTGCGAGGGCAGCGCAAGCGCGCCGGCCAGCAGCAGGCCGAGCCCGGCGCCGGCGGTGGCCCAGGCCAGCACGGGGAGGCGACGGCGACGCTCGGCCCGCCACAGCGCGTAGCCGGTCAGCGGCAGGGCGATGGCCACGAACAGCAAGTGCACCCATTCCGCCTCGGCCCACGCGCCGAACAGCGGCAACGCGGCGGCCAGCAGCGGCAGCGCCAGGCAGTGCAGCAGGCACAGGCTGGACAGGGCGACAGCGCCGGCATCGAGCAGGGCGGCAGACGGCGACTTCATCGGGGGAGGCTCCTTGCGCGACAGATGTTATACAGTAACATTTCCGTTCCGCAGCCAACCCGCTCCGACATGAACACTGTTTCCCGCGCCGACCGTCGCCTTCCGGTCACCGTGCTGTCCGGCTTCCTGGGGGCCGGCAAGACCACCCTGCTCAACCAGATCCTGCGCAACCGCGCGGGCCTGCGTGTGGCGGTCATCGTCAACGACATGAGCGAGGTCAACATCGACGCGCAGCTGGTGCGCGAGGGTGGGGCCGAACTGCGCCGCACCGAGGAGACGCTGGTGGAATTCAGCAATGGCTGCATCTGCTGCACGCTGCGCGATGACCTGCTGCAGGAAGTGCGGCGCCTGGCCGACGCCGGCCGCTACGACTACCTGCTGATCGAGTCGACCGGCATCGGCGAGCCGATGCCGGTGGCAGCCACCTTCGCCGTACGCGACGAGCATGGCTTCAGCCTGAGTGACGTCGCGCGACTGGACACGATGGTGACGGTGGTGGATGGCAGCGCGTTCCTCGCCGACTTCGGCTCGACGCTGCGCCTGGCCGAGCGTGGCCAGCAGGCCGGGCCGGACGACGATCGCGGCGTGGTCGACCTGTTGTGCGAGCAGGTCGAATTCGCCGATGTGATCGTGGTCAGCAAGGTCGATCAGACGGAAGATGACTTGCTGCAGGACACGCTGGCCGTGCTGCGCGGCCTGAACCGCGACGCGAAGCTGCTGCTGTCCCGCTTCGGTGACGTGCCACTGGCCGAGCTGCTGGACACTGGCCGCTTCGACTACGAGCGTGCGCAACGTGCGCCGGGCTGGGTGAAGGAACTGCGTGGCGAGCATACGCCGGAGACCGAAGAGTACGGCATCGGCAGCTTTGTCTATCGCTCGCGACGTCCGTTCCACCCCGTGCGATTCGCCCGCGCGCTGCAGTCGGGCATGCCTGGCGCGATCCGCAGCAAGGGCTGGTTCTGGCTGGCCAACCGCATGGACTGGGTGGGCGAACTGAACACCGTGGGCGCAGCGACGCGCACGCAGGCGGCGGGGTTCTGGTACGCCGCGCGTGATCGCGTGCGCGCTGGGCTGGAGGACACCGCGCCATTGCTGCCGCCCACGCCGCTGCCGTACAGCGACCTCGGCTGGGCACGGCAGCAGGCCGATTGCTGGAGCGCACCGTTGCCGGGGCCGGAGGACTTCCCGGATGCGGCCGCGCATTCGGCGATGCAGCGCCTGTGGCATCCGTTGTGGGGGGATCGCCGCCAGGAGCTGGTGGTGATCGGCGTGCACATGGATGAGCGCGCGGTGCGAGCGGAGCTGGACGCGTGCCTGCTCAACGATCAGGAACTGCGTGCGGGGCCGTTGCTGTGGCAGCAGTTACCGCAGGCGTTCCCGGTGTGGAAGCGGTGAGCGAACGGCTCCAGTAGATTCACGCCATGCGTGGATGGCGGTTCAACCGGTCTTTGCCCGCCTTGTAGAGCCGAGCCCACGCTCGGCTGCAATTGCAGTGGTTCCACGCCATGCGTGATGCGTCAGCCGAGCGTGGGCTCGGCTCTACAGAATCGAACCCACGCATGGCGTGGATCTACAAGGCATCGCGCCATTGCCAGGCGTCGGAGGTGACTCGCAGTACCCGCGTCGGTCGCAATGCCTGCAGCAGGTACCGGTCGTGGCTGACCATCACCAGTGCGCCCGGCCACGCCGCAAGCAATTCTTCCAACGCCTGCAATGCGCTCAGATCCAGCGCATTACCGGGTTCGTCCAGCAGCAACAGTTGGGGCGCGGGATCGGCATACAGCACGCTGGCCAGCGCACCCTTCACCCGCTCGCCATCACTGAGGCTGTGGGCCGCCCGCTGGATGCGCTGTGCATCCAGCCCGAGCAGGGCCAGCCGTGTGCGCAGTTCGCCGGGGGCCGCGCGCGGGTTGGCGGCCTGCACGGTGTCGAGGATGCTGCGCTCGCCGGACAGCCCCAGCAGCTGCTGGTCGAGCAGGGCCAGGGGCGCATGCCGTTGCACGATGCCGCTGCGCGCAGGCAACTGGCCGGCCAGCACGCGCAGCAGGGTGGATTTTCCAGCACCGTTGTCGCCGACCACGGCGATGCGTTGCCCGCGGCGGATCTCCAGCTGCAGCGGCGCACTGCAGCCATGCGGCAGCACCAGGGATTCGGCCTGCAGCAGACGCGTGCTGCCACGTTCGCCTGCGACGGCAAACAGCGCCAGCTCCGGCGCCACATGCACCGCCGATGCCGCTGCGCGCAGCTGCTCTGCGCTGGCCTGCAGGCGTTCGGCCTGTACCAGCTGCGCGCGGCCGTGGCTGGCCTCGGCGCGCTGCTTCTGCCGGCCGAGCAGGATGGGGGCCTGGTTGGCCTGCTTCGCATCGCGATTGCCACGCGCCTGGCGTTGTTGTTGCCGTTCGTGCTGTTCGCGCGCGCTGCGTTGCTGCTGCCGGTGCTGGGCGCGCGCATGGTCGAGCTGGGCGGCGGCAGCTTCGCGCTCGGCGGCGCGCGCATCGGCGTAGTGCTGCCACGGTCCGCCGTAACGATGCAGCCCGCGCCCATCGAGCTCGACGATCTGCTGCATGTGCCCAAGCAGCTCGCGATCATGACTGACCGCCAGCAGGCCACCGCGCCACTGCTGCAACTGCTCGTACAGCTGTTGGCGATGGCGTGCATCGAGGTGGTTGCTGGGTTCGTCCAGGATCAGCCAATCGGCACCGCTGGCCCAGGCACCGGACAGCGCCACCTGCATCGCCTGGCCACCGCTGAGACGCGCGGCAGGCTGGGCGGGGTCGAGGTCATCGGGCAGCCCGAGCATCTGCCATTGCTGCTGCAGGCATTCGCGCAGATCCCAGCGGTCGCCGATGCAGGCGAAGTCGGCCTCATCCACGCTGCCGGCCTCGATGCGTTGCAGTGCGGCCAGTTCCGCGCCGACGCCGGCCAGTTCACCAACCGTGCCGGCGGGTGGATAACCGGGCGTCGGCAACAGGAACACCCGGCCACTGCCGCGTACCTGGCCGCTGTCGGGCAGCAGCCGCCCGGCCAGCAGGCGTGCGAGCACGCTCTTGCCGGCGCCATTGGCACCGACCAGGCCGGTAGCAACCGGTTCGAAGGAAAACGTCAGATCGGAAAACAGCAGGCGGCCGTCGGCCAATCGATACGACACGCGATCGAGCGTGAGGGAATGCGGGGTCATGCGACCTCCATGGATGCCGGGTTCTCCCCTGCGCGCAGGGGGCGGGAAGAGTCAGGCCGTCTGGTGGGAAGACGGCGGCATCAATGGCGCATTGGTCGCGAGCCTCTTGGAGGAATGAGCGGCCAGTATAGCGGCAGTGGCTGAATGGTCAGGTGTGCGGCCGCCGGGCATGGCCCGGCGCTACCGATGGTCGGGCGGTTCTGTAGAGCCGAGCCGATGCTCGGCTTCCTTTCGCCGCGAGACGCATCCACGCATGGCGTGGATCTACGGCACGGTACCCAGGCGGTCGTTGACGAAGTCGATGAACACCCGCAGCTTCGGCAGTACGTGTCGGCCCGACGGCCACAGCAGATGGAAGGTGCCGCAGGAATGCACGTGTTCGTCCAGCACCGTGACCAGGCGGCCGTCGGCCAGGGCATCGCGCACCGAGTGCACCGGCACGAAGGCCAGGCCGATATCGCGCAGTGCGAGCGCTACCCGCGCTTCGATGGTGTTGGCCACCATGTGCACCGGAAGCTCCTGCGGCGTTTCATCGTCGGGCCAGTGGATCGGCCACGGTTCCAGCTTGCCGGTGGTGGGGAAGCGATAGTGCAGCAGCGTGTGCTGCATCAAGCCTGCCGGCGTGCGCGGAACGCCGCAGCGCTGCAGGTAGCCCGGCGAGGCAACGACGCGGCGCGGGAACACACCCAGGCGCCGTGCGTTCATGCGTGAGTCGCTGGGTTCGCCGACGCGCAGCACCGCATCGAAGCCCTCCTCGATGACATCAACCAGGCGGTCACTGAAGTCCAGGTCCAGGCGGATATCCGGGTACGCCGCCATGAACTCGGCCATCAACGGCAGGGTGAGGTCGCCAACCAGGGGCAGGCTGATGCGCAGGGTGCCACGGGGCGAGGCGTGCGGTTGTGCCAGCTCGGTGCGCGCGGCATCGCGTTCGTCCAGGATGCGCCGGCAGCGCGCCAGGAACAGCTGGCCCTCGGCGGTGAGGGTGATGCTGCGCGTGCTGCGATGGAACAGCCGTACGCCCAGCGCGTGCTCCAGCCGTGCCACGCACTTGCCCGCTGCCGAGGCGGAAATACCCTGCAGGCGTCCGGTCTCGACGAAGCTGCGGGTGTCGGCCGCGTGCACGAAGGTCTGCAGGTTGGCGAGGTTGTCCAGGACTGACATGGGCGTGCGGGCAATGAAAGCGGCAGGGTAGGTTGCGTGAACGTAGCGGGCGGCACCGCCATCGCAACACTGTGATGCGCGGTGGCGTGGGGACGGTTGCGGCCATGCAGTTCCGGCAATCATGCCGATTGCGGACTGGACGGTCCATGATGCCCGGAGCGGCAACCGGCTTTTTGCGCGGCCACCCGCTGCCTAACGTGGCGGGCCTCTCCCCACGGACCATCGCGATGAATGCTGTTCCTTCCCTTGCCCCTGCGCCGACGCTGCCTTCAGTGGAGCGGCTGCTGCAGCAGGTCCACCCGCAGCGCCTGGTCGGCGCGGTGGCGCTGGTGCGCGAGCACGGCGTACTGCGCCATGCCAGCGCGACCGGGCTGGCCGATCGTGAATCGGTCACGCCGATGCAGCGCGACCAGCTGTTCCGGCTGGCGTCGGTGAGCAAGCCGCTGCTGAGCACGGTGATCCTGCGCCTGGTGGCCGAGGGTGTGCTCGACCTGGACACATCGGTACAGCGCTGGCTGCCGGATTTCCGCCCGGCGTTGGCCGATGGCACTGCGCCGCCGATCAGCCTGCGCCAGCTGCTCAGCCACAGCAGCGGGCTGGGCTACCGCTTCCTCGAAGCCGATGTGGACGGCCCCTATGCGCGCGCCGGGGTCAGCGATGGCCTGGACGCGAACCCGCTCTCGCTGGCCGAGAACGTGCGCCGCATCGCGCAGGCACCGCTGCTGTTCGCGCCGGGCAGCCACTGGCTGTACTCGCTGGGCGTGGACGTTGCCGGTGCCGTGGCTGAAGCAGCGACCGGTGAATCCCTGCAGGCACTGTTCGAGCGCTTGCTGGCCGCACCCCTGGGCCTGCGTGACACCGCCTTCGCTGCGCGCAACGCGGCACGGCTGGCCACGCCCTATGTGAGCGACACACCGCAGCCGCACCGCCTGCGCGAAGGCGAGGTGGTCGCTCCGTTCGAGGGTACTGTCGGTATCGAGTACAGCCTCGCGCGCGCCACCGATGCCAGCCGTTTCCCTTCGGCCGGGGCAGGCCTGGTCGGCAGCGCCGATGAAGTGATGGCGGTGCTGGAGGCCTTGCGTGATGTGCAGCGTTCAGGCCTGTTGCCGCCGGCACTGGCAGCGGAGATGGCCAGCCCGCAGGTGGGCGAACAGGGGCCGCCGGAACCGGCCGGCTGGGGCTTCGGCCTTGGCTTTGCGGTGCTGCGCGATGCGGCCGCCAGCGGTACGCCGCAGAGCGCAGGCACATGGCGTTGGGGCGGCGCCTACGGGCACAGCTGGTTTGTCGATCCTGCGCGTGGGCTCAGCGTGGTGGCGCTGACCAACACCCTGTACGAAGGCATGGATGGCGCCTTCGTCGATGAGCTGCGTGATGCGGTCTACGCCGATCTGGAGGCCGCCCGATGAGCGGCCATGCCATCGATGCGGCTGGCCCGGCCGGTGAAGCCACGCGCCTGCCGTGGGCGGGGCTGCTGGCGCTGGCCGGCGGCGGTTTCATCACCCTGCTGACCGAGACCCTGCCGGCGGGCGTCCTGCGGCCGATGGGCGAAGGCCTGGGCGTGAGCGATGCGGCGGTGGGCCAGCTCGTCAGCGTGTACGCACTGGGCTCGGTGATGGCCGCATTGCCGATGACTGCGTTGACCCAGCGCCTGCCGCGACGCGCCTTGTTGCTGGCCGCCATTGCCGGCTTCGTGGTGGTCAATACGCTGACCGCAGTGAGCAGCAGCTATCCACTGATCCTGGCCGCACGTTTCCTGGCCGGGGTGAGTGGTGGCCTGTTGTGGTCGCTGGTGGCCGGCTATGCGGCGCGCATGGTGGTGCCCTCGCTGCAGGGCCGGGCAATTGCGGTGGCGATGGTCGGATCGCCGTTGGCGCTGTCGCTGGGCGTACCGGCGGGCACGTTGCTGGGGCAGCAGCTCGGCTGGCGCTGGGCATTCGCCCTGATGAGCGTGCTGGCCGTGGTGCTGCTTGCCTACGCACGCTGGGCGCTGCCCGCGCTGCCGGCGGCGGCAGCCGGCCGGCGCACCTCGCTGGCGACGGTGTGGCGCATGCCCGGCGTGCGCAGCGCGCTGGCGGTAATGGTGCTGTACGTGCTGGCGCACAACGTGCTCTACACCTACATCGAACCGCTGGCGGTGGAGGCGGGGGCCGGCCCGTGGCTGGACCGCCTGCTGCTGGCCTTCGGGCTGGCGGCCACTGCCGGTATCGGTATCGCTGGCTGGGGTGTGGATCGCCACCTGCGCACGCTGGTGTGGGCGGCCGTGATCGGCTTCATCGTGCCGGTGCTCGCGCTGCTGCTGTGGCCGGGCGAAGCGACCGCGCTGCTGCTGGCGACCATGCTGTGGGGCGTGGCCTTCGGCGCGGTGCCTACGTTGTTCCAGACCGCATTGGCACGGCGTGCCGGTGCCGCCGCAGATCTGGCGCAGTCGATGCTGGTGACCGGCTGGAACCTGGCCATTGCTGCCGGTGGCGTTGCAGGGGGTGTGCTGCTGCAGGCGGGCGGCCCGAACCAGTTGGGATGGCTGCCGTTGCTGCTGCTGGCGGTGAGCGTGGCGTGGTTGCTGGCACGGCCGAAAGCCTGGGCGTAGGCGGCGAGTCAGTGATGGCGCGGTGCCGGCCAGCGGCCCGCACTACCGTGGTCCCCGCCATCCACGCATGGCGTGGATCTACCGAGCGCAGCGCCTCCTGCGCGCCCCATCCACCCGGCCCCAACTGATGGATTCACCGGGCGCGACCACGAGGGGCTCCGCCGTTCGCCGCCTTACTCCACGCCCTCACGCTCGATCGGCACACTGCGCGGATTCTGCATGTGCTCCCGCGCCGCGCCATAGCGCTGCTGCCGCTTGTGGTGGAACACCACGAACTCGTCCCGTGGCAGCGGCCGCGAGAACAGCCAGCCCTGCGCGAACTCGACCTTGCGCGCATGCAGATATGCCAACTGCGCCTCGGTCTCCACGCCCTCGGCCACCACCCACAGGCCCAGCTCCTTGGCCATGTCGATGATGTGCGGCGTCACCGGGCTCGTCGCGCTCTCGGTGTCGATCGCATCGATGAACGACTTGTCGATCTTCAGCGCGTCCAGCGGCAGCTGCTCCAGGTACTGCAGGCTGGAGAAGCCGACTCCGAAATCATCGATGGCCACGCTGTGGCCGGCGCGACGTGCCTGCGCCAGCATCGTGCGGGCGCGGTCCAGATCGAGGAAGCCGCGCTCGGTGGCTTCCATCCAGATCTGCTGCGGCAGGATGCCGCTGCCGGTCATGTGCTTGGAGATCATCTTCAGCGCACGGCCGCTGCTGATGTCTTCGGCGGCCAGGTTGATCGCGATGTGTGCGCTGCGGTCGGCGACCAACAGATCGCGCATGTCGCGCACGACGTTCTCAATCACCAGATCGGTGATCGCGCCGATCATGCCGGCCTCTTCGGCCAGCGGAATGAACAGGTCCGGCCGTACCTGCGTGCCATCCGGGCGCTGCCAGCGCACCAGGGCCTCGGCGCCGACGCAGATGCCGGTATCCAGCTCGATGATCGGCTGGTAGTGCAGGTACAGCTCGCGGCGGCGGATCGCCGTGGCCAGTTCGCCGCGCAGGGACAGGCGGCGACGCGACAGCCACACCACCAGGCCGGCACCGGCAGCGGCCAGCAGAACACCGATCGGCACGAACAGCCACGCCTGCTGGCGGAAGGTTGCAGCCAGCGCGGTACGCGGCGTGGTTGCGATCGCCAGCCACTCTTCATTGCGGGCGGTGGCGTACAGGGTGTTGTGGTCCAGGCCTTCCTCGGGCGCACGCAGCAGGGTCTCCAGCAACGCGGGATCCATGCCGCTCTGCCTGGCCAGGAGGCGGCCATCCGGGCTGGCCAGGGCAAGGCGCACGTTCGGGTCGGCGATGACATCGACAAACCGGCGCGGATCGACCAGGACGTCGTAGTTGCCATACAGGATCGACAGCACCTGGCGCCGTCCGCTTGCCTCGGGGCGCACATCCACGGCAATGCCGGCGCCATCACTGGTGACGTGGTCGGCCCTGGGCTGGTTCACGTCGGACAGAAACGGCCCCCACGACGTGCAGCGCAGCTTGCCACCCTCGAAGTAGCCCATCTGATCAACCGACGGCGAGGTCATCACCAGCGTCTGCATGCGCCGGATATGGTCCGGCCCGCAGGCGTCCTGGGCGCCGGCCTCGGCCGACTGCAGCGCCGCCAGTGCTTCCCGGTAGGACTGGTCGGCGCGGCGCAGGGTACGACCGGCGATATCGCGCAGGCGCTGCTGCTCGACACTGACGGCCCGGTCCCAGGTGGCATAGGCCATCACCGCGATCGGCACGGCCGCGGCCAGAATCGCCAGCGCGGTGCCACCGATGATCACGCGCAGCCGGCTCATGGCCGGGGCTCCAGCGGGGTGGGCAGGGCAGGGCACATGGGCGGGCCGATCCTTGGGCAGGAACGGCTATCTGAGCATGGCGCAGGGCCGGGCGGAATGGGATCAATCCGGTATTCGGTCACATTGTGATGAAAGCGGCCAAGTTTGACGTGATTGACCCCTCCGATGCTGGCGCTCCGGGCGCTGGAGGACTACCGTCGAACGCTTCGCCGCCCTCTTGCCCGCGCCCATGACCGAGCCCGCAACGCCCCCCGAGCACCTGCGCCGCAGCCTGTCCAACCGCCACCTGCAACTGATCGCCATCGGCGGTGCCATCGGCACCGGCCTGTTCATGGGCTCGGGCAAGACCATCAGCCTGGCCGGACCCTCCATCGTCTTCGTCTACCTGATCATCGGCGCGATGCTGTTCTTCGTGATGCGCGCGATGGGCGAGCTGCTGCTGTCGAATCTGCAGTACAAGTCCTTCATCGATTTCTCCACGGATCTGCTCGGCCCATGGGCCGGGTTCTTCTGTGGATGGACATACTGGTTCTGCTGGATCGTGACCGCCATCGCCGATGTGATCGCCATTGCCGCCTATGCGCAGTTCTGGTTCCCCGGGCTGGATGCGTGGATACCGGCGCTGGCCTGCGTGCTGCTGTTGCTGGCACTGAACCTGGTGACCGTGAAGCTGTTCGGCGAGATGGAGTTCTGGTTTGCGCTGATCAAGATCGTGGCGATCTGCGCGCTGATCATCACCGGCGCCGGGCTGGTGGCCTGGGGCTTCACCTCGCCCAGTGGCCACACCGCGTCGCTGTCGAACCTGTGGAATGACGGCGGCCTGTTCCCGATGGGCCTGGTCGGCTTCTTCGCCGGTTTCCAGATTGCGGTGTTCGCCTTCGTCGGCATCGAGCTGGTCGGCACCACCGCCGCCGAGACCGCCGACCCCGAGCGCAACCTGCCCAAGGCGATCAACTCGATTCCGGTACGCATCATCATCTTCTACGTGCTGGCGCTGATTGCGATCATGGCCGTCACCCCGTGGCGCCAGGTGGTGCCGGACAAGAGCCCGTTCGTGCAGCTGTTCGTGCTGGCCGGCATTCCTGCCGCCGCCAGCCTGATCAACTTCGTGGTGCTGACTTCGGCCACGTCCTCGGCCAACAGCGGCATCTTCTCCACCAGTCGCATGCTGTACGGCCTTGCCGAGGAAGGCCACGCACCGCGGGGGCTGTCGAAGTTGTCGCGCGCTGCCGTGCCTGCCCGTGGCCTGCTGTTCTCGTGCCTGTGCCTGCTGGGTGGCACGCTGCTGATCTACCTGATTCCGAACCTGGTGACTGCTTTCACCCTGGTGACCACGCTGGCGACGGTGCTGTTCATCTTCGTGTGGTCGCTGATCCTGGTGGCCTACATGGCCTATCGCCGCCGCTACCCGGAACGCCACGCTGCGTCGATCTTCAAGATGCCCGGCGGCGTCGCCATGTGCTGGGCCTGCCTGGTGTTCTTCGCCGTGGTGCTGGTGCTGCTGAGCCTGCAGGCTGACACCCGCCAGGCGCTGATCGCCAGCCCGGTGTGGTTCGTGCTGCTGGGCGTGGGGTACCGGGTGCGTCTCAGAACGGTGAAATGACCGGGAATGCGGGGTTTCGGCAACGCCGGAAATCGAGAACGTCGGAAATCGGTAGAGTCGACTGTTAGTCGACTGCTCTTCCATGGGCTTCCGGAAAACCCCGCGCTGCGCGCGATAGTCGACTGACAGTCGACTCTACCGCTGCGGGCGCCGGCGCAGGTGCGGGGCGCAGCCCTGCCGACCCCCATTCACCCAACATTCGCGGGCGCGGCCGGATGATCCGGCCGCCATGTCCCGTCGCCCTCTCCTGCTTGTGCTGTTGCTGCTGCCCAGCCTGTGGCCCGGGCTGGCCGCCGCACGCACCGTCTACCGCTGTGTGCAGGGCAACACCGTCAGCCTGGCCACCGCGCCGGAACCGGGTTCGCGCTGTAGCCCGAAGGAAATCGACGACAACGCCATCCAGACCCCGAACCTGTGGGGCAACATGGGCGTGTTCAGCGGCGTACTGTACGAGCGCGAGCAGGATGGCGTGCTGGTCTACTCCACCCGCAACCTGCCCGGCTCGCGGGTATTCGTGAAGTTCACCGTGGCCACGCCGCCGGGCGAGCCTGCCCACGAAGGCCTGGGCAAGGTGGGCAAGCCGCAGCTGGCGCAGCACGCCAGGCAGTTCAAGGCCGCGGCCAAGGCCACGGGCGTCGACGATGCCTGGCTGCGCGCAATCGCCCATGCCGAAAGCAATTTCGATCCGCTGGCGGTGTCCAGCAAGGGCGCACAGGGCGTGATGCAGTTGATGCCGGAGACCGCACAGGAATATGGCGTGCGCGATCCGTTTTCGCCGCAGCAGTCGATCGAGGGCGGCGCGCGCTACATGCGCGCGCTGCTGCGCCGTTACAACGGCGATCGCCCGTTGGCGGCGGCTGCCTACAACGCGGGCATCGGTGCAGTCACCCGCTACAAGGGCGTGCCGCCCTACGCCGAAACCCTGGCCTATGTGGACAAGGTGATGGCGCTGTACGCGCGCTACCGCGAAGCGATGGGCATCCGCACCGAAGTGCCAGCCCGCTAGGCGGGAGGTGTAGTGCCGAGCCCACGCTCGGCTCCACAGGAAATCGGCTCAGCGCGAGGTGGACGTGCTGACCAGGTCGTAGCGCTCGATGCGGCCGACGCGTGCCACCTCGGCCTGCACGTCGGCACGCTGCTTCAGCACACGCCAGGCGGCATCGATCTTCACGTCGCCGGGCAGCGACGGATAGGTGCGCATGTCCTGCAGGGAGGCCAGTGCCTCGCCGCGCTCAACCGGTGAGCGCAGCTGTTCGATCAGCACCGCAGCGGCCGCGTCCAGATTGCCTTCCTCCAGCAGCATCTCGCGCTGGAACAGGCGCGCGTCATCGCCCTGGGCCAGGATGGCTGCGCGCGCGGCCTGTTCGGTCTTGGCATCGCCACGTTCACGGGCGGCAACGAACTGCAGCAGTGCCTGGGCCGCCTTGCCGTAACCGGCCAGGCCCGGCATGTCATTCACCGCGACAGCAGCGTCCTGCATGCGGCCCAGCGAACTGAGCAAGAAGCCGACGTTGAACTGGTGCTCGGCACCATCCGGGCCCAGCGCACCGATGCGTGCGGCCAGCCTGGCTGTGGCCAGCGCATCATCGTTACGGCCCAACCGGCGCAGCGCCATAAGCCGGCTGTTGAGCAGCCACGCCACCCATTCGGCTTCCGTCGCCGAGGGCGACTCACCTTCGGCCGCCACACCGGCCATGCCATCGGTCAGCGCAAGCACTTCCTCGTTGCGGTCCAGCATCAGCAGCGTGCTGCTGAACTCGGCCATGCGTGCGTCCAGCGCCCGGTCGAGCAGGCCGGAAACCCGCAGTTCGTCGAGGTGCTTCTGTGCAGCCTGCACTGGGTCGAAGCGGGCATCGTCGCGGTCGACATAGCGATCAAACCGCTTGTCACTGCGCAGGCGGATGATCTCGGCCGGGCCGGTGATGCGCGCCAACGTGGCCGGGATGTCGTCGCCCCGGCCATTGTCGGCCTGCAGTGTTGCCAGTGCCAGCCACAGTCCGGTGGGTTCCAGGCCGCCGCTCTTCCAGCCGTTGTCGAACAGCGCCTGCAGCAGTTCCATGCGCTGCTGGGGCTGGTCCCGCAGGAGGAACTGCAGGTAGTTGATCGCGTGGCGGTCCACCGGCAACGGCGCGTCGGCATGCTTCAGTGCCTGCACCAGGTGCTTCGTGGCGGGCGCTGGTTGGTTCTCGGACAGTTCCACCGAGACCAGGGTCAGCAGGATCTGCGCGTCGTCCGGCAGTGCTTCCTGTGCGCGCTGCAGGTAGCGGCGGGCCTGGTCCGGCTTCTTCTGCACCATCGCGGTCCAGCCGGCCACCTGCGCGGCGCGGCCGCGATGTTCGGCATCGAAGTCATCCAGCATCGGATCTTCCATCAGCCGTTCCATCGCGATCAGCGCGCCCAGCGTGTTGCCACTGCGTGACTGCTGGATGGCCTCATCCCAGCGCGTGGCATAGGCCATGTGCATCACATCGGCGGTGATTGACGGCTTCTGCGGCGCCACCGTGATCGAAGCGGTGGCGGATGTGCTGGCCAATGCGGCGGCCAGCAGGGCAGCAAGGGGGAGGATGCGGGGCATGGAGGATCTCCATCCGTGGGAACCGCATTGAACCTGCTGCAGCCAGCGAGAACAAGCGCGATGGATGGAACTCTGGCGTTTGGCCGTACGATTGGCCATGGCGGATCGTGCGTTCAGCGTCTATTGTCGGTGCCTCTTCAGGCAGCAGGCAGGCAGCGCAGCACGATGGCACGGTGGCAATGGATGGCGGCAGGCGTAGCGTTGGCGACGGTAGTGGCATTGGCTGCGACCTGGTGGGAGACACCGCTGCATACGCTGGCTGAACCGGCGGGCCCGGCTCCAACGCCGTTGGCGTGGACCGCGCAGATCGAACCGCTGGCCGGCGATGGCCACCCCGGTGACCGCGACGGCGCGTCCGCGCAGGCACGCTTCGCCGATCCCTATGCGTTGCTGCGCAGTGCCGATGGCAGTGTCTATTTCACTGATGCCGGTGATAACAACCGGATCCGTCGCCGCCTGCCCGATGGCCGCGTCGAAACGGTGGCCGGGCAGGGCGAGGGGCGCGTTGATGGCCCGGCACTGCAGGCCAGTTTCAACACGCCTTCGGGCATTGCCGCCGACGCGCAGGGCAACCTGTATGTGGCCGACACCGGCAACCATGCCATCCGCCGCATCGGCACCGACGGCCAGGTGACCACGCTGGCCGGTGGTGAACAGGGCCACGTTGATGGACCTGCCGCGCAGGCGCGCTTCGATGCGCCGATGGGCATCGCAGTGGATGCGCAGGGCCAGGTCTACGTGGCCGATACCTTCAATGACCGCATCCGGGTGATCGGTAACGATGGCAACGTGCGCACACTGGCCGGTGGCGATCGGCCGGGCCTGGCCGATGGCACGGGCGCCGCTGCGCGCTTCGATACGCCGGTGGCACTGGCCTTCGACGCGCAGGGCGCGTTGCTGGTGGCCGACCTGTTCAACAACGCGGTGCGCCGCGTCGGTGCCGATGGCACGGTAAGCACCGTGGTGGGTGGTGGTGGCGTGATCAATGGGCCGCTGTCGTTGGCCACCACCCACGATGGCGTGCTGTACGTGGGCGACATGGATGGCCGCATCGTGCAGGTGACGCCGCAGGGCCATCAGATCGCGCTGGTCGGCAACGGTCGACTGCCACGCCTGGCCCGCCCCAGTGGCCTGGCGATGGACGCCGACGGCAGCGTGCTGGTGGCCGACGCGACGGCCTATCGCCTGCACCGCCTGCGCCCGCTACCGGTGGGGGAACTGCCCGCACCGGCGCTGGTCGGCCCGGCCGCCGATGCCGCGCTGCCCGATACCGGCGGCCGTTGGCCGCTGGCGCCGCAGCAGGGCTGGCACGAAGTCGTCGGCACGCTCGGCGAAGTGCGCGGCAACTTCAAGGGCGAGAGTCGCCATCACCTGCACGGGGGCTTCGACGTGCGCGGTGATGTGGGCCAGACCGTGCTGGCGATTGCCGATGGCAAGATCAGCAGCCCGATGGCGGCCTGGAGCTTGGGCGAGCAGGCTGAGGGCCTGGCCGTGGATCGCCTCAAGTACATCCACATGCGGGTGGGCCGCACCCCACGCAATGAACCGTTCGATGCGCGCTGGCAGGCGCTGTACGACGAGCAGGGCAAGCTGGAGCGGATGCGCGTGCGGCGCGGCATGCGCATTCACGTCGGCGATCGCCTGGGTAGCATCAACAACCAGGCGCATGTGCACCTGGCGGTCGGCACCGGTGGTTTCGAGACCAACGCCGTGGCACTGGGCTTCCAGAACTACGCCGACCACTTCGCACCGCGCATCACCGATGTGGCGTTGCTGGACGACAACGACCAGCCGATGGCCGCAGGCAGCGATGGCGTGGTGATGGTGGCGCGCCAGGGACGCGGTGTGCAGATCGTGGTCGAAGCCTGGGACCAGGTCGACAACAACCTGCCGCGGCGGCGCCTGGGCATGTACCAGGTGGGTTACCAGATTCTCGATGCGGGCGGCCAACCGCTGCAGGGCTACGAGCAGCCACGCTGGAACATCGTGTTCAACCGCATGCCGCCGCAGCGGGAAGCGGTGCGCGTGGCCTACGCACCGGACAGCGGCATCACCGTGCATGGCAGCGCGGTGACCCGCTTCCGCTACCTGGCCACCAACACCGTGCGCGATGGCCTGATGGAAACCGGGCGCTGGCAGCCGGCGGCGCTGCCGCCGGGCGAGTACATCGTGCGCGCCAGCGTGCGCGACTACAGCGGCAATGAAGGCATCGGCCCGCGCGAGATCAGGGTACGGCTGCTGCCGTAGCCGCAGCCGCAGCCGGCGCGCCGCAGCGTTCGCGCTCGGCGTCCATGTCTTCCAGCGGCCGCACTTCGATGCTGCCGAAGCGTGCCCAAGGGAAGTCGCGGGCGATGCGCATGGCTTCGTCGCGGTCGCGGGCGACGATCAGGTTGAAGCCGGCCAGCAGTTCGCGGGTTTCGGCGAAGGGGCCATCCAGTACGCGGCTGTGGCCATCACGCACGCGCAGGGTCTGCGCGGTGTCGACCGGCTGCAGCTTCTGCGCGGCCAGCAGCGTGCCTTCGGCCTGCAGCTTGTCGGCGTGGGCCAGGCAGTCGCGCATCAGCGCGTTGAATTCTTCGATGGGCAGGGCCTGCAGCAGGGCAGGCTCGATGTAGATCAGGAGCAGGTACTGCTGCATGGCGCGGTCCTGGCGGGGGCGGGTGCCCATGATGGCGCAGGTCTGCGCGTGGGCATGTTGCAGCGCGGGAGGCGCGCCTTCGGCGAGGGTCGGCGAACGGCGGAGCCCCTCCGTGGTGGGTTGGGTTGGTCGCTGAAAGCTGGCTTCCTGCGGGTGGGGCGGGGGGGGGGGGGTTGGGGGGGCGGCCCGCCGACCACCCACCGGGGGTTTGCCCGGCTCCGCCCCCGGTTTTGGTTGTGTTTTTTTTTGCCCGGGGGGGCCGGGCAACGCTCTCTGTGTGGGGGCCGGGGGGGGGGGCGTTGGCGGGGTATCCGCGCCATGGATGGCGCGGCTAATCCTCCAGGGATGGATTCACGGCGTCCCCGCCAAT
>NZ_JAZKVY010000369.1:0-41446 GCF_036624925.1 Stenotrophomonas sp. A3_2 | reverse complement strand
GGCCAACTGGTACCGCGACGGCGCCAGCAACGGCATGGCGTTTGATGATGAAGCACTGAAGGCCAGCGTGCCGCGCAACCGCTACGAGTTGAATGCCGGCGCGCGCGTGGACTTCCGTTCCGGGCTGAGTGCGTGGGGTGGCTTCGGCGTGATGCGGGGTGACCATGGGTATCGCGAAGCCACGGCCAATCTGAGCATGTCGTACCGCTGGTAATGTAGAAACATGCACGGCGCCGGATGATTCCGGCGCCGTTCTTGTATTTCGGCACCGGACTTGGATTGAAAGGCCCTCAGGCCATCTCCTGCCGACGGGGAGCCACACTTTCCTCAGTGATCACATGACGTCAACGTTTCGCCTGAAGCGCCCCCCTACGCGTGAGAGAGGCCATGACTCATAGCCCGCCTCTGGGGATGCCCACGATTCAACCGCGACAACAACCCACTGTCGCTTCTGACCTTGAGCGCCGCACGTCTCCGCTCATAGACTCGCGTCCCACTGGATCCCCGAGTGCGGAGTCGTGCATCGCAGCACTTCTTGGCCCATCTATCCACGCCAGGCTTCAGCCATCTTCCCTAGCCACTGGTACCTCACATGAAATGCGCGACCAGCCTCTTCCTGCTTCTATCTATTGGCCTTCTTACGGCATGCGATGCCCGCCCGCATACGCGCGGCTACGTTTATCCAAATGACCGCTATCTGGAGGAAAACGTAGCGAAGTGGAACAGCACGGTCGGCACGGTGAACACGTGGAACGACGGCCCATGGGCGGAAGAGTTCTATGAAGCAATCGATAACGGGGATGATCTCTCCAAGTTTCGCTTTCGACTTCAGAATGCACACAAGGACGCCATTGAGAGGCGAACCGCTGCAGAACGCATGACACATCGCTCCGAGGCAGCGGATCTGCACCAGCATCTACTCACATCACTGCAGAGTGTCGAAGACATGTTCTCGATCATGGTGACCATGGCAGAGCTGCCAGAAGGCTACACCACCGAGCAATCCACATCGATTCTGGCTCGCTTGGAACCCGCCATCGAGCGCATGGATACAAACCTTCAGAAGCTGAGTGACGCCCAGGACGCCTTTGCCAAGTCAGAGAAGATCCAGCTCACGACAAGCGATCCCACCCGTCGCTAGGACCGATTCACCAATCGGCCCGACGGCGTTGAAGACGGGTCAATATGCAACTTGTTGCATCGCATGCTCAAGACAGGGTCGATACGCTCGGCGACCGGCCCATCATCCATCTTCAATATGATCAGTCTTGCACTACGCCCCTTTCGTCTTTTCGCCTGTTTCAAAGGGCGATCATCACGACGCGAGTTCTGGTTCTTCTTTCTTCTTCAGGTCATGGTTAGCCTGTCGATCATCGGTATCGCCGCATACAGCTCCCGCCGATTTCCGCCTGGCGCCCTGGGAGAAGGCATGCGATTGAACGATCTGCTTGCATACGTTTGGTTTGGCTACATCGTGTTCAGCCTCGTCCCGTTCTACGCGCTTGTCGCGCGCAGATTTCGGGATCTCGGACAATCTGGGTGGATGTGCCTTACATTGATGATCCCTGCCGTCGGACCCGCCTTTGTACTGCTTCAAATGCTTCGCCCTGGTCAGGAGGGCGATAACCTTTATGGACCAGCACCACGCTAGATCCGTTTTCGTATTTTGTAGAGCCGGGTACACGCTCGGCTGCACGTGACAAGCCGAGCATAGGCTCGGTTCTACAGGTGATGTCGCGGTCTGCACGCATTGACGGCTTTCGCCGCGTCGCCGCAAACATTCGTATTTTTTCTACTTTCCAACTTTTCTCATTGGCAGCATTGGCGCTGCGTGCAAATGATGGACCGCCACCGACAACGGGTGGCACGGGCTTCCAATCCCGTTAGGTTGATGTGTTGGTTACGCTTGCCTGCCGGCGTCGCTCTTTCCTTGTTGGGTGGCGTCGGCAGGCATTCTGTCCGCGCTTACATGGCGGGCGGTGCGTGGGGGCCTCGTGCCCGCCGGCGTTTCTACATCGACCTCCGGTATTGGAACCATGCACCGTCCGCCACCCTCGCTGTTAAGCGGGGTGGCTCCTTCGTCACATGCACAAGGAAGCCGCCATGACTGCCACACACTACCCGTTCCTGTTCGCCACCCTCGGCGAGGCCGTTAACGTGCTGCCCGAAGCCGTCGCGCGCGCATTGGAGACCACGCTGAGCGCCACGCACGGCAACACTGTGCCGGCCAGCACCTCGTTATTGGCGTGCCTGCAGCGCATCCGCCAAGTGGATGCCGCCGACGGCCAGCCCTGGCCAGAGAAGGGCCGCACATCCGGACAGCGCATGGCCATGGCCCGCGCCAACCGCGCCAATGCCGGCCTGACGTTGCTACTGGAACTGCTGCATGCCACCGAACGCGTGCGCGTGGATGGCGATGAAGATCAGCAGGTAGGCGACGACGTGCGCGAAGGGCTGCTGCTGGCCTGCCGCGGGTTGGCCGAGTATGTGGATGTGCAGTTGCACGCGACTTGAGCAGCGCGCGTTCTGAACTGCGGAAGAGCGCTCAGTTCCGTATTGCACGGTTCGCGATTACAACAAATCTGATGGCCGACCTATCGCGCTGGCGCGGATAGTTCGCACTTCTTCTCAGGGAGTGTACCGATGCACAAGATGATGGTTCCGCTGAAGCGCTATACGCAGTTCAGTGGACGCGCCAGCCGCAGCGAGTACTGGTGGTTCCAGTTGTTCATGATGATGTTCACCATTCCGTTGAACGTGCTGGGCTTCATCGCCGGGTACACCAACTCCACATCGCTGGCGCTGGTTTCGTCCGGGCTGATGTTGGTGGTTTGGCTGACGCTGGCGCTGCCACTGATCGCGGTGACCATTCGCCGGCTGCACGATACCGATCGTTCGGGCTGGTGGTTGTTGCTTGGGCTCGTGCCGATTGCCGGCCTGGCCGTGCTGGTGTTCATGCTGCTGCCCAGCACGCCGGGTGATAACCGGTTTGGCAAGCCCGTTCCGCACGTTTAAGGGGGCGCCGGGCAATGCCCTGCGTTCCCGTTTGCCACGGCCCCGCCTTGTTAGGTGTCGACCTTGGTCGATACGGAGTAACGCCAACCAAGGTTGGCATCTACCACAGCAGCGCGGTAGCGCCGGGCCATGCCCGGCGTCTTCGCTCAGGCGAAGTGCTGGTAGCCGCCGTCGGCGGCTTCGCCATCCACGTGCACGCCCTGGCCTTCGGCAATGCGGCCGATGCGGGTGAGCGGCACGTCCAGCGATTCGGCCAGGTAGTGCAGCGCGTCGCGCTGATCGGCGGCGGCGGTGAAACACAGCTCGTAGTCATCGCCACCGCGCAATGCGCAGTCACGCGCACCGTCGCGGCCGAGCAGATCGCGCAGCGCGTGCGAGATCGGCAGCGAATCGGCATCCACGTGCGCGGCCAGGTTGCTGCGCGTGGCGATATGACCGAGGTCGGCCAGCAGGCCGTCGGACACGTCCACCGCCGCGTGCGCGAAGGCCCGCAGGCGCAGGCCGAGGGTGACGCGCGGCGTCGGCCGCAGCAGGCGCAGGCGCAGGCTTTCGTAGTCGGCCAGCAGCGTGGCGGTGGCGATGCTCAACGCACCTTGTTGCCACAGGCGCAGCGCGCCGGCGGCATTGCCCAGCGTGCCACTGACCCAGATGTCATCGCCTGCCTGTGCGCGGTCGCGCCGCAGGGCCTGGCCACGCCCGACCTGGCCCATCGCGGTCACCGACAGCGACAACGGACCGCGCGTGGTGTCGCCACCGATCAGCGCGATGTCGTGCTGGTCGGCCAGGGCGAAGAAGCCATCGGCGAAGGCCTCGATCCAGTCTTCAGACGCTTCCGGCAGTGACAGTGCCAGCGTGCACCACGCCGGGCGCGCGCCCATCGCGGCCAGGTCCGACAGGTTGACCGCCAGGGTCTTCCAGCCGATGTCGAAGGCCGGGGTTTCCACCGGGAAGTGCACGCCGCTGTTGAGCGTGTCGGCGGTGACCACCAGTTGCTCGTTGGCGCGCGGCTGCAGCAGCGCGGCGTCGTCACCGATGCCGAGCAGGATGTCGTCGCGCTCGAGGGTACGGGCGCGGATGCGTTCGATGAGGGCGAATTCGGCCAGGGACATGGGGCGTTCTACTTTCATGTAGAGCCGAGCCATGCTCGGCTGCAGTTCGATCACGCGCCGCACTGCCGGACGCAACCGTGCGCTGCACGGTGAGCCGAGCATGGCTCGGCTCTACAGGAATCGGGTCAGTGACCCGATTCGACCTTGCGCCATTCCACGGCGGCACGATCCAGCACGCCGTTGACGTAGGTATGGCCGTGTTCGGAACCGAAACGCTTGGCCGATTCGATGGCTTCGTTGATCACCACGCGGTATGGCACGTCCAGGCGGTAACGCAGCTCGTAGGCGGCCAGGCGCAGCACGGCGCGTTCGATCGCGTCCACTTCTTCGATGCCGCGGTCCAAGTACGGGCCGAGCGCTTCGTCGATGTCGCGACGGTTGTCGAGCACCCCGTGCAGCAGCGCCTCGAAGTAGGCCAGGTCGGCAATTTCGCGGGCCTGCTCGTGGGCGAACTGGGCGATCAGCGACTGTGCGTTGCCGCCGGAGATCTGCCAGGCGTAGATGGCCTGCACGGCACGACGGCGGGCGCGCGAGCGCAGCACCGGATCGACGCCATCGCGACGGACGGGTTTACCGGAGGGCTTGCCCTGGGTGTTCTTGTTCATGGCAGCTGCTCCAGAAGATTGACCATTTCCAATGCGGCGAGTGCGACTTCCTCGCCCTTGTTGCCGTGGCTGCCGCCTGCGCGGGCCTCGGCGTCTTCAACGCGTTCCACCGCCAGCACGCCGTTCAGCACCGGCACGCCGAAATCCAGCTGCACGCGCATCAGGCCTTCGGCGCAGCGGTCGGCCACGTGTTCGTAATGACGGGTATCGCCACGGATCACGCAACCCAGGGTGAGGATGGCGGCGTGTTCGTGGGCGGCGGCCAGGCGCGCGGCCACCAGCGGCAGCTCCCAGGCACCCGGCACGCGGATCACGTCGATGTTGGCTTCGGTGATGCCGTTGCCGGCCAGGCTCTGACGGGCGCCAGCGACCAGCGTGTCGGTGATGCGGGCATTCCAGCGGCTGGCCAGGATGGCGAAGCGCGCCGATTCGGGAGTGCGAAGATCGCCTTCGAAGTGGCTCATATGCGGCTTGGGGACTCGATAAGGGGGTAATTCTAGCGTGGATGGGCCCCGGCCGTGGCTGGCGGAGGCCCAGGGCTGTGCCGACCAACGGTCGGCACCCACCCGAGGTAGGGCATGGTCGGCACTACCCATTACAGAGTGACCGTCTCCACCACTTCCAGGCCGTACCCGGCCAGGCCGATCTGGCGGCGCGGGGTGCCCAGCACGCGCAGCTTGCCCAGGCCCAGGTCGGACAGGATCTGTGCGCCGGCACCGTTGCGGCGCCACTGGCCCACATCCTTGTCCTTGCCCGGCACCACCGGTGCCGGCTGCTGGCGCAGGCGGGCCAGCAGGGCTTCGCCGTCGCGTGGGGCCGACAGCACCACCATCACGCCCGCGCCTTCGGCATCGATCGCACGCAGGGCATCGGTGGCCGCCACGCCAAAGTCGTCACGGCGCCAGTGCAGCAGGTCGGCCAGCGGGTTTTCCACCTGCACACGTACCAGGGTCGGGGTGTCCGCGTCCGGGGTGCCGCGGACCAGAGCGAAATGCAGGTCGTGGGCGATGCGGTCGCGGTAGGTCACCAGCTTGAACGGGCCGAATTCGGTGTCGATCTCGCGCTCGTCGACACGTTCAACGGTCTTTTCGGTAGCCAGGCGGTAGGCGATCAGGTCGGCGATGGAGCCCATCTTCAGGCCGTGCTCGCGGGCGAACACTTCCAGCTCCGGGCGGCGCGCCATGCTGCCATCCGGGTTCAGGATCTCCACCAGCACGCCAGCCGGCTCCAGCCCGGCCAGCATGGCCAGGTCAACGCCGGCTTCGGTGTGGCCGGCGCGGGTCAGCACGCCGCCCGGCTGGGCGATCAGCGGGAAGATGTGGCCCGGCTGGTGCAGGTCCGACGGCTTGGCGTTGGGCTTCACCGCGGTGCGGATGGTGTGCGCGCGGTCATGTGCCGAAATGCCGGTGGTGACGCCCTCGGCGGCCTCGATACTGACCGTGAAGTTGGTCTGGAACTGCGCGGTATTGGCCTGCACCATCGGCGCCAGGCCGAGGTCGGCGGCGCGGGTGCGGGTCAGCGGCAGGCACACCAGGCCGCGGCCGTGGGTGACCATGAAGTTGATGTCACTTGCCTTGACCAGCTCGGCGGCCATGATCAGGTCGCCTTCGTTCTCGCGGTCTTCGTCATCGACGATGACCACCATGCGGCCCTGGCGGATGTCTTCCAGGATTTCCGGGATCGGGGCGAAATTCATGCGACGTCTCCCTGGGGGTGCTGACCGTTGGTCGGCACGCTGATCAGCCGCTCCACGTAACGGGCGACCAGATCGATTTCCAGATTGACCGCGTTGCCCACGCCGGTGGCGGAGAAGGCGGTGTTGGCTACCGTGTGGGGGATCAGGGCGACTTCAAAACCCTCATCGTCCACTTCGTTGACGGTGAGGCTGACGCCGTCCACGCAGATCGAGCCCTTCCTGGCGATGTAGCGGCGCAGCGAGGCCGGCGCGGCGAAACGCCAACGCTGGGCACGCGCGTCTTCGTGGATGGACAGGACCTGGCCAAGGCCGTCGACGTGGCCGCTGACCAGATGGCCGCCGAGGCGGTCGGTCGGCCGCATGGCGCGCTCCAGGTTGATGACCGCCCCTTCGCCCAGCTGGCCCAGCGTGGTCAGGCCCAGGGTTTCGGTGGAGGCATCGGCTTGGAAGCTGCTGGCGTCGAATGCGATGACGGTGAGGCAGACGCCGTTGATGGCAATGCTCTCGCCCATCTGCACGTTGTCGAACGGCAGGTTTCCGACATTGAAGGTGAAGCGGACATCGCCGCCGATGGATTCGCGTGCGGCCAGACGGCCGACGCCTTCGATGATTCCAGTAAACAAGAAACGTTCTCCGCGAAAAGTGAGCGAAAAACGCCGCAAGGCAAACAGGCGGGCGCAGGGCGCGAAGGCCCTGTGGCACCGTCTTCTTTCATCCGGACTATGACCGTCGGCTCCGGCATTGGACCGGATCTGCTGACCCCCGGCCGTGGGCCGGAGCGCTCGCGGGCTCGTGCTTGCGCACCTACCGCCGGTGGGGAGTTGCACCCCGCCCTGAAGACGTTTGTGTACCGGCGAACCGGCGTGGCCAGTGTACCAGCCCGGGCTGAACGGGGCTGGATGCCACAGCTGTGACGGCCGTCGCTCGCAATTTGTAAAACTTTCATTAAAATTCGCAGCGGACGACATGAGGTCGCCCACGGGTAGCCGAGAGGGCTGGCCCGCCAATGGACTGAAATTCACAGGAATTCCCATGCGCAAGATGCTGATCGTGGCCGCCCTGCTGGCCGCCGCCCCGCTCTCGGCCTCGGCCGACGCCCTGAGCTACACCTACGTCGAAGGCGGTTGGACGCAGGTCAAGGTTGACGACAACGCACTGGACGACCCGAAGGTCGACGGCGGCTACCTGCGTGGTTCCGTGGCGATCGCCGAACAGGTCCATGTGTTCGGTGGTTGGACCTACGCCAGCAAGTCGTACAACTACGACTACGGCTCCTACAAGCTGAAGCTGAACCAGCCGGAGCTGGGCATCGGCTACCACATGCCGTGGACCGACCGCGTCGACTTTACCGCTGACGCCGCCTGGGTCCGCCAGCAGGCCGAAATCACCGTCAACTCCGATTTCTACGGTCGCCTGCGCAACAAGGACCACACCAACCTGGGCCGCGTCACCATGGGCATCCGTGGCAAGCCGTCGCGCATGACCGAAGGTTGGGTCAAGGCCGGTTACATGGACGGCGGCAACAACTTCAAGGGCACCTGGGTCGGCACCGTCGGCGGCCAGATCAACTTCACCAGGACCTGGGGTCTGGTGGGCGAGATCTCCGGC
Source organism: Stenotrophomonas sp. A3_2 (assembly GCF_036624925.1). Taxonomy (NCBI): domain Bacteria; kingdom Pseudomonadati; phylum Pseudomonadota; class Gammaproteobacteria; order Lysobacterales; family Lysobacteraceae; genus Stenotrophomonas; species Stenotrophomonas sp. A3_2. The sequence continues at coordinate 33,413 of NZ_JAZKVY010000369.1, read as the reverse complement.
TACCGCGACGTCACCCAGTACTCGGCCGGCGTCCGCGCCAGCTTCTGATCCAACGATCGCTCCTCGTCGTGCGATCGAACGGGCCCCGCAAGGGGCCCGTTTTTTTGGCCGGGGTACACCGCCATGTGACCTCTGGCCGCCATCGAAAGTAGTGCTGGATGCGCTAGGCTTGCGCGCCTCTGGAACAGGAAAACACCGTCATGAAGACCCCCACCCGTACCCTTCTGGCCAGCGTGCTGCTGTGCGCCCCGCTGATTGCCAGCGCTGCACCGGCCCAACTGGCACCCGAGCAGGCCTTCGACCTGTATGCGCGCGTGCTGCTGGAGGACGATGCCACCGCCACGCGCACGCTCAACGACGCACTGAAGCCGGCGTTCGAGGGCCAGGATGCCGTGACCCCCAACCCGGGTGCGCTGGCCAAGGCCTTGGCCGAACCCTGGCAGACGGTACTGGCCAGCACCGGCGCCAAGGTCGACGCTGCGGGCACCGAAGCGCTGTATGCCAAGGCGCTGCGCGATTCGAAGTGCCGCGCGACCAAGAGCGTGATCGAAGACAACGAATACGTTGAAGACCAGAAGCTGGCGCGGATCAGCTACAGCTGCCAGGTGCCCGACCTGGGCAAGGTCCGCCCGCTGTTCGCCGCCAGCCTGGCCGACGATGCCAGCCCGGCCGCGCGCAAGCAGTTCACCGATGCCTATACCCAGGCACTGCTGAGTGGCATGCGCGTGCCGGTCAACGGCACCTTCACCCTGTACCCGGCCAAGGACAACGGCTACTGGTACAGCGGTAATTTTGACGATCTGGTGGGCACCGTAGCCGGTGCGCTGGCGCCGTTCGAGGACTGGATGCAGGACGCGCAGGCGGCCAACGCGCCGAAGGTGACCGGCGTTCCGGATTGCGACCTGTTGCTGCAGCAGCACCGCGCCTGCGTGGCGAAGATCGCGCCGGACCAGATCAGCGGCGTGGATGCGATGGCCGAGGAACTGAAGGCCAAGGCGCAGGTGAAGTCAGCCGATGAGATGACGCAGGAGTGCAAGGCGCTGCGCCCGATCGCCGAAATGATGTGGACCGACGAATGCGCGTAAGCGCGAGCTAGAGCCGGGTCCACGCTCGGCTCATCGTTACCTGCGGCAACGGCGAGCGCACTTTCAGAACCGTTGCATGGCCTTGCGCGGCCCGCATGGTCAATGCTGTTGCCCTCTTCCACCGGGGCAACCGCATGAAACATCGTACGACGTCGACTACCGTCATGCTGCTGGCGCTGATGGTGAGTGGGCAGGCCGAAGCGTACAGACCCAAGACCTTCATCGTCCGTCCATCGGTTGCCTTCGAGTCGAACCAGCTACGTGACAGGGACATCGATGCACAGCTGAGCGAGAACGACGACTGCCGCGCCTTCCTGCAGTACCACGATCGATGTGCACCGACGGTCCTGCCGGACGAGTACGACGACGGCATCAGCCGCCGCAGACTACGGTCGAAGTCGACAGAGCTGGCGGGGGAAGCGCTCAGTGCCTACTGCCGCGACCTGCACGTGCTGTGGAAGCAGCAGTGGAAAGAACAGTGCCCCGCCTACGAAGACGAGGACGAGGACAAGGGCACCTGACGACGCCGGAGATACCGCCATTCCCTCACGGCCGCAGCAGCAGCCTGATGTCCTCGCCGACCTGGCGCTGGTCAACCACCCGCAGGCGGCGCTGCTGGTCCATGCCATCGATGCCGAGGCCGGTCAGCAACGGGCGTCCGCCGTCGCCCAGCAGTGTGGGGGCCTGGTACAGCAGCAGCTCGTCCACCCAGCCGCCGCGCAGCAAGGCACCGGCCAGCGTCGCGCCGGCTTCGGTATGCACTTCGTTGATACCGCGTTCGGCCAGCAGGGCCAGCACCGCGCCCAGATCCAACCGTCCCTCTGCGCTGGGCACGCTGGCGAATTCGGCGTCGGCCGCATCCGGCGCGCTCACCGCCGCATCGTGCAGGTACAGCGTCGGGGCCCCGCCTTCGCGCACGCGGCTGCATTCGAGCGAACGCAGGCGCGAATCGAGCACCACGCGCAGCGGTGGCATCACCTCGGTATCGGCCAGGCGCACGGTCAGCATCGGGTCGTCGGCAATCACGGTGTCGGCGCCGGTCAGGATTGCACCCGCACGTGCGCGCCAGTGCTGCACGTCTTCGCGCGCGGCCGGCCCGGTAATCCACTTGGAGCTGCCATCGGCCATCGCGGTGCGGCCATCGAGGCTGGCGGCCAGCTTCACCCGCAGCCACGGGCGGTTGCGCTCCACGCGCGACAGGTAACCCTTGTTGAGCTCGCGCGCCTGTGCCGCCATCAGCCCTTCGGCGACGTCGATGCCGGCATTGCGCAGCAGATCGAAGCCACCGCCATCGACCTTGGGGAACGGATCGCGCATCGCCGCGACCACACGCGACACGCCCGCTTCGATCAGTGCCAGCGCACACGGTGGCGTGCGCCCGTAGTGCGCGCAGGGTTCCAGGGTGACGTAGGCGGTGGCGCCACGGGCGTCGCTGCCGGCCTCGCGCAGCGCGAACACTTCAGCATGCGGGCCACCGGCGCGCTGGTGCCAGCCCTGCCCGACCACGCGTTCGCCATGGGCGATGACGCAGCCGACCATCGGGTTGGGACGGGTGGTGTAGGCAGCGCGCACGGCCAGGCGCAGCGCGTTGGCCATGTGCAGGTGGTCGAGGGCGGAGAAAGGGGTGGTCATGCGGCCATGGTAACGCCGCCGGTGTGGATCCATGCCGTCAGTGCCAACCAACGGTTGGCACCCACCAGTGAATGCGGCCACCGGTGCCCCCCAAGGTTGGCACCCCCAAGGCAGAGGCAGTCAGCCTTTCTTTTTCTTGGTCAGGGCAATCACATCGCCCAGCAGCTGCAGCTGTTCGGTACTGGCCGGCAGCTCGCGCTCGAGCTTCTCGATCTCCTCGCGGAAATCGGCCACGTCCTCGAAGCTGCGGTACACCGAAGCGAAGCGCACGTAGCCCACGTGGTCGAGCTTGCGCAGTTCGTTCATGACGAACTCGCCAACCTTGATCGAGGGCACTTCGCGCTCGCCGCTGATACGCAGCTGGTGCACCACCGCACGTACCGCTGCTTCGATCTTTTCTTCGGGCACCGCGCGCTTCTGCAGCGCGCGATCGAACCCCGCGCGGACCTTGCGCTGGTCGAACGCTTCGCGGGTGCCATCGCTCTTGACGATGGCCGGCAGCTTCAGCTCGACCGTTTCCAGGGTGCTGAAGCGCTCGCCGCAGGCTTCGCATTCCCGCCGACGGCGAATCGTCGCGCCGTCTTCAGAGACGCGCGAGTCGATGACCCGGGTATCGGCATGTTGGCAGAAGGGGCAATGCATGGAACGCCTGGCTCAGGGAGCAATTGCCATGGTCATGGCAGCGTCGCAAAGGTACCTGAGAAAGGGCGCCGCAGCAAATGCTGCCTGCGCGGAAGCGCCTGCATTCTGGCTACCCAGCGTGTCCGGCGAGGTCGGATGCCCGGCTCAACCGGGTGCGGGTGGCGGCGATGCCATGCGTGCCCAGCGCAGCCACGCCAAGTGCCCGGACATCACCAGTAGCGGCGGGCCAAACCCGAGGAAGCCCAATGTCGAGATCTCGCCATTGCTGATCGTGGAGTACAGCGTGGCGACGACCACGCCCGATGCGGCCAAGCCACCCAACGCCAGGCCGACCCAGGCCATGACCGGTGATTGGCGAAGGCCGGCAACACCGCGCCACAGGAACAGCCCGCTCAGCCACAGCCACGACAGCAGGCCGATGATGCCGGCCGACGACCACAGCAGCAACAGCGTGTACTCGTCGCCCGTCAGGTACTTGCCGTCCCATACGGCCATCAGCCCCAGCACGGCACCCGTGCCGCCTGCCGCCACGGTGGGCAGGCCCACCAGCAGGCCGGCGATCGCCATCCAGCGCTTGTGCAGGCGCTCATCCATGCGTTCGATGTCCTTCCATGGGCCACGTCATGCCCGGCGCTTGATCCACACCAGCATCGCAGCCGGCACCAGCATCGACGGGCCCAACAGCAGCAGGGCGATGCCTTCGGCGTGGACGGTGCTGCTCCACCACAGCGCCAGCCCCAGCGGGGGCACGGCGGCAAGACCGCCGGCCAGCAGCATCCACCACCAGAGGCGATGCACCTGCAGCCCGGCACGCCCCTGCAGCAGATACCCGGCGCTGAGCCACAACCAAGCCAGGCAGCCGGCAATGCCGGCCAGGCCCCACAGCGGCATCACGGTCACCGCAGCCAGCGTGCCATGGCCGAACTGGCCCAGCCCCGTCAGCAGCAGCATCAGTGCCGCAACGCCGCCGGCCACCAGGCTGGGCAGGCCGAACAGCACGGCCAGGGTGGCGTACAGGTATTTGAGGCGGCGCTCATCCATGCGCGATCGCTGCAATGCCGGGGTCAGAGCCCTTCCCTGCGGGAAGAGGTCCGACCCCAACCCGATCAGCCGTAGACCGGGTACTTGCGGCACTGCGCGCTGACGGCGTCGCGCACGCGGGCAATGACAGCGTCGTCGTTCGGTGCATCGAGCACGTCGGCAATCCAGTTGGCCAGGTCCACGCAGTCCTGTTCGACGTAACCACGGGTGGTCACCGCCGGGGTACCCAGGCGCAGGCCCGAGGTCACGAACGGCGAACGCGGGTCGTTCGGCACCGAGTTCTTGTTGACGGTGATGTGGGCCTTGCCCAGCGCGGCTTCCGCGTCCTTGCCGGACACGTCCTTGCCGATCATGTCCACCAGCATGAGGTGGTTCTGGGTGCCGCCGGAGACGATCTTGTAGCCGCGCGCGATGAGCGTGTTGGCCATCGCCTGGGCGTTCTTCACCACCTGCTGCTGGTAGGTCCTGAAGGCCGGTTCCAGCGCTTCCTTGAAGGCCACGGCCTTGCCGGCGATGACGTGCATGAGCGGACCGCCCTGGATGCCCGGGAACACGATCGACTGCAGCTTCTTGACCAGGTCTTCGTCGGCGCCCTTGGCGATGATGATGCCGCCACGCGGGCCGCGCAGGGTCTTGTGGGTGGTGGAGGTCACCACGTGGGCGTGCTCGAGCGGGCTCGGGTAGACGCCAGCGGCGACCAGGCCGGCCACGTGGGCCATGTCGACGAACAGGTAGGCACCGACCTTGTCGGCGATGGCGCGGAAGCGCGCCCAGTCGATCACCTGCGAATAGGCCGAGAAGCCGGCAACGACCATCTTCGGCTTGTGCTCCAGGGCCAGGCGCTCGACTTCGTCGTAATCGATCAGGCCCTGGTCGTTCACGCCGTACTGCACGGCGTTGAACAGCTTGCCCGAGGCATTCACCTTGGCACCGTGGGTGAGGTGGCCGCCGTGGGCCAGGCTCATGCCGAGGATGGTGTCACCCGGCTGCAGCAGGGCGAAGTACACGGCCTGGTTGGCCTGCGAGCCGCTGTGCGGCTGCACGTTGGCGTAGTCGGCACCAAACAGCTGCTTGAGGCGGTCGATCGCCAGCTGCTCGGCAATGTCCACGTATTCGCAGCCGCCGTAGTAGCGCTTGCCCGGGTAGCCTTCGGCGTACTTGTTGGTCAGCTGGCTGCCCTGGGCTTCCATCACCGCCGGGCTGGTGTAGTTCTCGCTGGCGATCAGCTCGACGTGGTCTTCCTGGCGCTGGGTTTCAGCGGCAATGGCCTTGGCCAGTTCGGGATCGTAGGATTCGATGCGGACGTCACGCGGGAACATCGGGTACTCCAGCAGGCAGGGAAAGGGGTACGGCTCAGCCCCTGATTGTAGCCCCGCACCGGCCCGCCGGGGCCGAAAAGGACGGGGCCGGCACTTCCGAAGGAATCCGGCCCCGTGCATGCCAGTGGATCCACGCCATGCGTGGACGTGGCCGCCGGCTCAGCGGCTGTTGATGATGTAGTCGGCGATGATGCCGGTTGCCACCGCCACCAGCAGCATGTTGCCGCGGTCATCGCGGATCCAGTGGTGCCCATGCGGCGGGCGGCGCAGGTGGTAGCGCGGGTAGTCGTTCACCACGTAGATCGGGCCACGGTAGTAGTCGCGGTAGCGGTGGCCGACCTTCCAGCCGTAGCCCGGGCCATAGGCCGGTCGATAGACCACGCGCGGCGGCGGTGCCGGGCGGTAGTAGCGGTCATGGTCGCGGTGCCAGTCGCGGCGGTCGCGTTCCCAGTCGCGCCGGGCCTCGCGGCGGTCGCGTTCCCAGTCACGGCGGTCCTGTCGCCACTCGCGGCGGTCCTCGCGCCACTCGCGGCGGTCGTGGCCGCGGCGGTGGTCGTTGTCGGCGAAGGCGGGAGCCACGGCACCGAGCGCCAGCACAGAGGCCACGGCGCTGGCCATTACTCGATTGATGCGCATGTCAGACCTCTGTTTGGGTGGTGGTGAGCCCATATTGCGCAACCGATCTGAACCGTTTCCGGCTGGAAACGCTTCCCGCTGCAGGACTGTGACGGAGTATTCAGGCCACGGCCAGCCGGCGCCCCTGCGCCGGGCGCGGCCCGGAACCGGTTCCGGCTATAATTGGCGGTATTCCATTCCAGTCTGTGCCCGCTGCCGCAACGGGATGTTCCCGTGACGGGTCGGGTGCAGGGCCGCGCCTACGGAGACCTCATGTCGTCGCAATACATCTACACCATGAACCGCGTGTCCAAGGTGGTCCCGCCCAAGCGGCAGATCATCAAGGACATCTCGCTGTCCTTCTTCCCGGGTGCCAAGATCGGCCTGCTGGGCCTGAACGGCGCCGGCAAGTCCACCGTGCTGAAGATCATGGCCGGCGTGGACACCGATTTCGAGGGCGAGGCCCGCCCGCAGCCGGGCATCAAGGTCGGCTACCTGGCGCAGGAACCGGAACTGGACCCGAACAAGACCGTGCGCGAGTCGGTCGAGGAAGGCGTGGGCGAAGTGCTGCAGGCGCAGGCTGCGCTGGAAGCGGTGTATGCCGCCTACGCCGAGGAAGGTGCCGACTTCGACGCGCTGGCCAAGGAGCAGGAGCGCCTGGAGGCGATCCTGGCCGCCGGTGATGCGCATACCCTGGAAAACCAGCTGGACGTGGCCGCCGATGCGCTCCGCCTGCCGCCGTGGGATGCCAAGATCGCCAACCTGTCCGGTGGTGAAAAGCGCCGCGTGGCGCTGTGCCGCCTGCTGCTGCAGAAGCCGGACATGCTGCTGCTGGACGAACCGACCAACCACCTCGACGCCGAGTCGGTTGAATGGCTGGAACAGTTCCTGGCGCGCTACACCGGCACCGTGGTGGCCGTTACCCACGATCGCTACTTCCTGGACAACGCCGCCGAGTGGATCCTGGAACTGGACCGCGGCCGCGGCATTCCGTGGAAGGGCAACTACACCGAATGGCTGGTGCAGAAGGATGAGCGCCTGAAGCAGGAAGAAAACCAGGAAAAGGCCCGCCAGAAGGCGATCCAGAAGGAACTGGAGTGGTCGCGCCAGAACGCCAAGGGCGGCCGTTCCAAGGGCAAGGCCCGTCTGGCCCGCCTGGAAGAGCTGCAGTCGCAGGATTACCAGAAGCGCAACGAGACCAACGAAATCTTCATTCCGCCGGGCGAGCGCCTGGGCAACATGGTGATGGAGTTCAAGAACGTCTCCAAGAAGTTCGGCGACCGCCTGCTGATCGACAACCTCTCGATGCTGATTCCGCCGGGCGCGATCGTCGGCATCATCGGCCCGAACGGCGCCGGCAAGTCGACCCTGTTCAAGATGATCACCGGCCAGGAAAAGCCGGATTCGGGCGAGATCGTGATCGGCCCGACCGTGCAGCTGTCCTACGTGGACCAGAGCCGCGACAAGCTGGAAGGCAACCACAACGTCTTCCAGGAAATCGCCGGCGGCCTGGACATCCTCAACATCAACGGCATCGAGATCCAGTCGCGCGCCTACATCGGCCGCTTCAACTTCAAGGGCCAGGACCAGCAGAAGATGGTCGGTTCGCTGTCCGGTGGTGAGCGTGGCCGCCTGCACATGGCCAAGACCCTGCTGCAGGGTGGCAATGTGCTGCTGCTGGACGAACCGTCCAACGACCTGGACATCGAAACGCTGCGTGCGCTGGAAGATGCGCTGCTGGAGTTCCCGGGCAACACCTTCGTGATTTCGCACGATCGCTGGTTCCTGGACCGCATCGCCACGCACATCATCGCTTTCGAAGGCGACTCGCACGTGGAGTTCTTCCAGGGCAACTACCGCGAGTACGAGGAAGACAAGAAGCGCCGCATGGGCGACGACGCTGCGCCGAAGCGCCTGCGCTTCAAGGCGCTGAAGTAAGGCAACCGGAAAGGCCGCGCTCGCGCGGCCTTTCTCCTTTCGGTAGGTCACCACCGTTGGTGGTGACGCTTCAAGGCGTACCGACCAACGGTCGGTACCCACCACCAACGGGTCGAGATTCCCCATGTCCCTGTTCGAGCGCCTGTTCCAGCTGCAGCAGCACGGCACCACCGTGCGCACCGAGCTGCTGGCCGGTGTCACCACCTTCCTGACGATGTCCTACATCGTCTTCGTGAACCCCGAGATCCTCGGCACCACCGGCATGGACGCCGGCGCGGTGTTCGTGGCCACCTGCCTGGCTGCTGCACTGGGTTCGGCGGTGATGGCGCTGGCCGCCAACTTCCCGGTCGGCATGGCACCGGGCATGGGCCTGAACGCGTTCTTCGCCTTCACCGTGGTTGGTGCTGCCGGCCTGCCGTGGCAGCAGGCGCTGGCGGCGGTGTTCATCTCCGGCCTGGTGTTCCTGGTGCTGTCACTGACCGGCGTTCGGGCATGGCTGGTATCGGGCATTCCTTCGTCGCTGCGCTCGGCCATCGTGGCCGGCATCGGCCTGTTCCTGGCGATCATCGCGCTGCAGAAATCCGGCGTGATTGTCGGCAATGAAGATACGCTGGTGGCACTGGGACGGTTGAACACGGCGCCGCCGCTGCTGGCACTGGCCGGCTTCCTGCTGATCGCGGTGCTGGAAGCGCGCCGCGTGCGTGGTGCGATCCTGATCGGCATCCTGGCGGTGACCGGCGCCGGCTGGGCATTGGGCGATGTGCAGTACCAGGGCCTGGTTTCGCTGCCGCCGAGCCTGGCGCCGACCTTCCTGCAGCTGGACCTGCCGGGCCTGCTGCACCACGACGGTGGTGCGCCGATCGCCGTATTGCTGCAGGTGGTGCTGGTGTTCGTGCTGGTGGAAGTGTTCGATGCCACCGGCACGTTGTACGGCGTGGTCGGTCGCGCCGGCCTGCTGAAGCTGCCCGGCGCGCAGAAGCGTTTCGGCCGCGCGCTGCTGGCCGACAGCACCGCCATCGTGGCCGGTTCGGTGCTCGGCACCAGCAGCACCACGGCCTTTGCCGAAAGCGCCTCGGGCGTGCAGGTGGGCGGCCGCACCGGCCTGACCGCATTGGTTGTGTCGGCACTGTTCCTGGCCGCGCTGCTGTTCTCCCCGCTGGCGTCGATGGTGCCCAGCTATGCCACCGCACCGGCGCTGCTGTTCGTGGCCGGCCTGATGCTGCGCGAACTGGTGGAGGTGGACTGGAGCGACCTGACCGAATCGGTGCCGGCCGCGCTGTGTGCGCTGGCAATGCCGTTCACCTACTCCATTGCCAACGGCCTGGCCTTCGGCTTCATCGCCTATGCCGCGCTCAAGGCGGGCACCGGCCGCTGGCGCGAAGTGCATCCGGCGGTGTGGCTGGTGGCGGTGCTGTTCACCCTGCGCTACGCGCTGGAATGATGCCTGGCTGAGGGTCGGTCGGAGCCCACTGCGCTGCGTAGGTACCTGACCCCGCAGCGCTGCAGCTACCAGCGCGGCTGCAGGCGGCCGTCGGTGGCGAAGCGCCAGCGTCCTTCGGCCCAACCCACGCCGAACAGGGCCAGCATCTGCGAGTAATAGGCCGGTGCATCGGCGCGTTGCTGCTCGGCGCTGGGCAGGCTGGCCCGCAGCGACTGCGCGCGCTCCGCTTCGCCCTGCGCGATCAGATAGGGCAGCAGGGCCGCGCGGAATCCGTAGTTGCCTTCGCCCTGCCCCTGGCCACTGCGGGTGTCGATCTTTTCCCACATCGGTGAACCACTGCGCAGGCGCTGCAGCGGTCCGGACAGCGCCGCCAGCTGCGCGCGGAACAACGGATCGCGCGATGCGGTCATGCCTGCCCAGGTGTAGCAGCGGATGGCGTCGTAGCCGCCGACCGCACCGCGCACCGGATCGACGACGAAGCGATCGCCTTTCCACGCCGCCCAGTCCGGTGCGAACCCGTGCGGGCTGCTCTGCTGCAGTAACTGCACGCTGTTGCGCGCCAGCGCCTGCCACGGCCCGCTGCGATCCTCCGCCGCAAAGCGGCGCAGCAGCGGCAGTGGCAGATAGCTGGGGTTGACCCGCGTGGCGTCCCCTTCAATGAACCCCTGTGGGCCTGGCAACAGCATTGGGCCGAGCCCGGGCAGATCCACGATCTCGCGCGCCCGCACCTGCACCAGCATGCCCTCCGCGATGGCCTTCAGCGCCGGACGGCGCCACAGCCGCGCGCCTTCCAGCAGCGCGTAGGCCAGCCAGAGATCGGAGTCCGAGGCCGGGTTGTCGTCCAGCACCCGCCAGGCGCCGGCGTCATCGCGTCCCCACAGCCAGGCCGGCAGGCGCTTGCCCATGTCGCCACCGGCAAGGTTGTCCTGGGTCCAGCCCAGGATGCGGTCGAACAGCGCCTGGTCGTTGTCGACCAGGGCGAAGAACAAGGCATAGGACTGGCCTTCGGAGGTGCTGCGCTGATCGTCCTGGCTGCGATCGATCATGCGCCCGTCGCGGCTCAGGCTGCTGTCGAGCAGTACCTGCCACGCCGGCCAGCGCGGGGCGGGCGCGGCCTGCACACGGCACACGCCGAGCAGCGGCAGCGTGGCGACCGCCTGCAGCAGGCGCCGTCGCCGCAGGTCAGCGGAATTCGCCATACGGCACCAGTGGTGATACGGGCAGCGGCAGGTTTCCCTGCCAGGGCTTGAAGGTGTAGCGCAGGTAGAGCTGGAACGAATTCGGCGAGAAATCGCGGCTGCGCTGGAGGGTGCCGGCAGCGCCCAGCACGAAGTGGTCGCCGAGGCGGCGCTCCACCGCGCCGTACAGGCGGTACCCGGTGCCCGTGCTGCTGCTGTCACCGGTGTACAGGCCGGCCTCGTCCAGCCGCAGCGGGCCGTACTGCGGCTCAAGCTGTGCAATCACGCGCTCGATCAAGGCCTGGTCGGGGAAACGGCTGATCGACGAGGTACGCGCACTGGACACACTGACCGAGCCATCCAGGCGCACCGACCACACGTCGTTGCGCCAGGCAAAGCTGACCGGCAGGCTCAGCGATGCATAGCGCTGCGGGCTGTAGTAGCCGCCCTGGCCCAGCGAGTAGCCGCCCAGGTCCTTCTGGTAGCGCCAGTACATCGCGGTGGTACCCACATCCAGCCGCATGTCGGGGCTCTGGATCAGCTTGTGGTACCAGCCCACCATCGCGCGTGCGCGGGTGTTGTCGACCACGTTGTGCCCGGTCAGCCGATGCCAGCTCCAGTTCGACCACACGCCATCGCGGCCGCCCTGGTCGTAGCCGAGGCTGAAGGTCACGCCGTTGGCGGTGACGCCGCCCCAGCTGATGCCGCTGCGCGGATCAACCGCACCGGCCTGCGACAGCAGCGAATTGGTCATCGGCCGCCGCGACAGCGTGGCGCCCCAGCCGAAGCGCCCGAGGTCGCCATTGAGGGTGACACCGCCAAGCCAGTTGCCGACCACGTAGTTGGACGGGGTGTGGCCGATATCGACGTTCCAGCGGTCATCCAGGGTGCGCCAGCCGACGGCGAAGCCGGCACCGGAGGTGCGCCGCTGGTGCACGAAGCGGGTGCAGCCCGGTGCGCGCAGGCGGCTGTCGTCGGCCTGCAGCAGATCCAGGTCACAGCTGCCGAAATCCTCGTCGTAGGCGCCGCTCTCATCGGTCTGGAAGCGGCCCGCATCGAAGCTGGCCTGCTCGATGCGCGCCCAGCCCAGGCCACCGGCGAATGGCGCGTCCAGATGCGCGATGCGGGTATCGCGCGACAGCCGCGAAATGCCCGGCGTGCCATCGCTGCGGCGACCGGTGTCCTGCATCACCGTCAGGGTGGGATTCTCCTGCTGGTACAGGGTTTCCACATCGCTGCGCAGGCTGCGCCGCAACCAGTCATCGCCGGCTGTCTCGCGGCTGGCCAGGGTCAACGCGCGGTTGTCGCGCGGCGTGACCTGGCCGGGAGCCAACACGCCGTTGTCGGCCATCGCCTGCGCGTACATGTCCAGCGCCTGCTGCGGATCATCGCGGCGCACCAGCCGTGCCGCATCACGCCAGGACTGTGCGTCGGGCCCGGTCTTGCGCGCAAGCAACGCGCGCAGGATCGCCAGGGCCTTCGTGTCCTCGCGCAGGTCGGTCCAGATGGTGGCGAGCTGACGCTGCTGGCCGATCTCGTCATCGTCCACTGCCGGCGGTGCGTCGTGCATCTGGCGGCGTGCGCTGGCCAGATCGCCGGTGCCAATCCAGGCCTGGACCTGGCCCAGCTGCGCATCCACATTGTCCGGCTGTGCGGCAAGCACGCGCTGGTAGTAGTGCAGCGCCTGCGCGTGATCGCCGCGCAGGCGCGCCCACTCGGCCATCATCAGATCATTGTCGGTGCTGGGCGGTTGCTGCTGCAGCAGCGCGATGGCTTCGGCCTCCCTGCCCTGCGCACGCAGATCCCACAGATGATCGACCAGCTGCTGCCGCTGCAGGCGCGCCGACAGCGCGCGGATGTCGTCGTTCCACTTCGCCTGCGGCAGCGCGTCGAGTACCGCCAGCGCCTGCGGCAGCCGATCGGATCCCGACAGGTAGAGCGCCTGCGCGTAGCGCGCTTCGGCGCTGTCGTTATGCGTGGCCATGTCGGCCACCGCCGCGTCGGCCTCGTCCTGCCGGCCAGCGGCGCGCAGCTCGTTGGCCAGCGCATAGGCCAGCCATGCATCGCCCGGCAGTTCGCCGCGCAGCTTCTGCCCCAGCATGATCGCGGTGGTCGCATCACCGGCAGCCAGCGCCTGCTCGCGACGCTCACGCAGGCGGCTGATCTGGAGCTGGCGCAGGTCTTCGGCATACAACCTGCGTTGCGCAGCGGGCAATGCGTTGATGAAGGCTTCCAGCCGCTGCGGGTCGGTGCGGCCGTACAGCTGCACCAGCTTGCGGATCACGTTGGCATCGTTGGGCGCCATCCGCCGCGCAACCTGCAGCTGGCGTTCGGCTGCGGCGTCGTCACCGCGGGCCACGGCCACGTCGACCAGGCCCAGTGCAGCATTGACGTCGCGGGGCTGCTGGCGATGCGCCTGCGCATAGAGGCGCTCGGCCTCGTCCAGCCGGCCGGCCGCCAGCGCCGCATCGGCCTGGTCCAGCTGCAGCCAGTAGCGGGTGCTGGCGATCAGGTCGCGCCACTTGTCGTTGCTGTCGCCGGCCGGGGTGGCCTGCACCGCACGCTGGAAATAGCTGATGGCCTGCTCGCGGCGGCCCTGGCGCATCAGCGCCATGCCCAGCCCCCCCAACAGGTCGGGCTCGCGCGGATAGCCGCGCAACGCCTGCAGGAAAGCGCGCTCGGCCTCTGCATTGCGGCCTGCGTCGAGCAGCTGCTGGCCGCGCAGGCCGGCGCGCCACGCCGGGTCGCTGACCCGCTTGTGCTGGTCGGTGTAGCGCTCGCGCACCAACGCGATGTCGGCAAACGCTGGGTTGCGGGTGATGAAGTCCTGCAGCCGGCGCACGCTGCGGTCGTCGGCCGGCTGATCCTTCAGGTAGGCCCATTCGGCGTCCGCCGCCATGCCGCGGGCCTCCGGATTACGCCCCATGCGCTGCAGCGCGGCGAGCGCCTCTGCATCGCGGCCGGCAGCGAACAGCATCTGCGACAGCGCCTGCAGCAATGGCACGTTGCCCGGATAACTGCGGTCCAGTTCGCCCAGCGCACGGATAGCCTGTGCACGCCCATCCGCCTGGCCGCCGCGCAGGCGCCAGTACTCCAGGCCCAGCTGCAGGCCGGGTGGATCATCGTTGAACAGGCGGCGGTAGATCGCCAGCGCTTCGGCGCTGCGACCACCGGCAGCGAACAGGCGCGCCTGCTGCAGATCCTGCTGCAGATCACCGCGGTAGGCCCTCCAGAGGCGTTCGCCGGCGGCCAGTTCACGGGTACCTGTACCGATCTCGCGCAGGCGCTTCAGGGTCGCCTCGGCATCCTGCAGCTTCTGTTGCGAGAGCTGCACTTCCAGGATCGCCACCAAGGTGCCGCGATCATCCGGTGCCAGCATGCGCAGCCGCGCCAGTGCGTCTTCGATCAGGCTCTGGCGACCGGTGGCCTCACCGATGCGCACCTGCTGCAACAGCCACTGGCGCTGCTCGGCGACGGTTCCGCCCGGCGTATCGGGCAAGGCCTGCGCCGCGCAGGGCCCGGCACCGGCCAGTCCCAACAGGACGAGGCCGGACGCGGTGACCAGCGGATGCCGCGTACGTGCCATCAGTGCCCCGGGTCCAGGCGCTTGGCCGCGACCCAGCGCAGCGCGCGCCACAGCAGGAAGGCGACCATCAGCACCACCAGCGTGGCCAGCACCGCCAGCAGCGCCGGGTGGTCGGCCAGGTGGTACCACAGCAGCAGCCACCACGGCAGCGCGCCAACGTAGTAGTGATCACCGACGAACTGGCTGTGAATGCCCGAGGTACGCAGGATCGCCACCGAGCCGGCGATGGCTTCGCGCTTGCCGGTATCGCTGAGTGCATCGTGGAGCAGGCCGTAGTCGGCGGCATTGCTGGCGGCCAGCGAAACGATGCTGCGCTGCGCATGCGTCGGTGACTGCATGCCGATGATCGCGGCAAACGGTGCCTGCGCGCTCACTGCCACTTCGGTCACCGCTGGATCGCCATCGCGGCTGCCACGGCGGGCCTGTTCCATCGCCTGCTGCGGCGACGGAGACTGGCCATTGAGCAGGCGCGTGCGCTGGTCGTCGATCAGCAGCGACAGCTGCTGGCTACCGCGCAGTTCGGCCGGCAGGGCGCCCAGCATCAGCAGGTCCGCATCCAGCGCGCTGGCCTGCTTCCAGTCATCGGACAGGCGCAGCCCATAGGCCGGATAGCCGCTCTGCACGCCCAGCCCACCGATCAGGTTCAGCAGCAGGCTGACCTGTGCCTCGTTGGCTTGGGGCGGCACCAGCACGACAGTCTCCGACAGATCGGCCATGCGGGTGAAGGGGAATCCACTGAGCGCGAACGCGGACAGGTCCGGCAGGCCCATGTAGTGATGGAATCCGGAGAAGTCGATGGTCGAGTCGTCTTCGATCGCTGCCTGCAGGTTGGGCGGCAGCACGGTCTGGCAATGATCGCGCTGCGCACTGCCCATCACGCTGGCAAAGTTGAAATCGAAACGCAGCTGGTTGCGGTCGCCCAGTTTGAGCGCCGGAATCAGCAGGCGACCGTCATCGGCACCGGCATCGCCGGCCAGCACCGGCAAGCGGATTTCCTCCAGGCCCTGCTTGCCGTTGCGGCGCACCAGCGGGAAGCTGGAGATGAACTGGTCGTTGATCGCCACGCCCAGCCGCGACTCATCGCTGCCAAACGGGGGCGTGTAGCGGTAGCGCAGGTTCAGCGGAATACCCTGGTTGCGCCAGATGAACAGATCCGGCGGCAGGTTGAGGTTGACCGTGATCGGCTGCGGCGACACGCCGTTGGCATGCAGTTGTTGCGGATAGTCGAGCAGTTCAGCCAAGCGGACGGCGCGGTCGGTGCGCACCCAGTTCGGTGCGTCGTACGGCTTGCGCGGGGCCAGTGGCTTGACCTCATCGACACTGACCTGGCGGCCGCGGAACAGCACGTTGCCGGCCGCCATCGCAGCCACGGCCTTCTGCAGGTCGTCATCGTTGCGGCCCAGCACCAGCAGCAGCTTTCGCTGCGGATCCTCCGGCAGCGACATCAGTTCGATCATCGGGCCCTTCACCGGAGCATGGTTGGCGATCACCGGCGGGAACCTGCCGTTGACCGCCAGCACCACCGCGTGGCCCTTGTCCGGCAACGTGCCGAAGCTGACCGGGAAACGTGCCTGGCGCCACCAGCCGGACAGGCTGCCGAAGTACGAGGACATCACCGCCGCCGCCCGCTGCTGTGCCAGGCTCGGCGCAGCGGCGAACACCACTGGCAGTTCCAGCCGTGCTGTATCACGCGGATCGAAGAACGGCAGCGGGAAGTTGGCCAGGTCGTCCTGCATCGCCAGCGGCTGGCCGCCCAGGCGCAGCGTGCTGTTGCTGGAGAGATTGACCCACAGCGAGCTGTGCGTCGGCTCTTCGCAGATGTCGGTGTAGTGGCCGACGAACTCCAGGCGGACCTGGTTGAAATCAGCAATCAGGCGCGCGTCCAGCGGTAGCTTGGCCTGCACCGGGCGGCCCAGCTGCTCGTTGCTGATCGGCACCACACCCATCATCGCGTCGTTGAGATAGACCCGCAGGTGCGACAGGGTCGGCAGCAGCGACGGTGAAGGCGTGAAGCTCAGATCCAGCTCGGCATCGCGGACCAGGCGGTCACGGCGGACCTGGAACTCGAAGGTGGTGGCATTGCGCACGCCCGACAGCAGCGTGTCCTGGCGGCGCCCCAGCTGCGCGAAGGTGTTCTGCCGCTGCCAGGGCCAGGCGCTGCCCGCCCAGGTCTGCGCCAGCGCGGGCTCGGTACCGGTGGCAGGCGTGGTGGCTGGCGCGGCCGGCACCCCCGGCGCCGGCGGAGCGGCAGGCGCGGTAGTGGGAGGGACAACCGGCGCCGGGGCAGGCGCGCTGTTGCCTGACGCCACGGGCAGGGCCAGCAGGGGCAGCAGCAGCCAACGCAGAGAGGACGGACGGGTCATGGACGAAGCCCTGGATCAGCGGCTGGGTCAGCCGGGTGGGAAGGAAGCGGACGTTGCGGAGCAAAACTGGCCAGCCATCGCAGCAGGCGACGGTTCCAATGTGCGGGGCGGTCGAGGTCGAACGGTGCGAAATCACCCATCCGCCGGTAGCCGCGCCAGCCCAGGACCAGCACGCTCCACAGGCTGCGCGGCAGGCTCTTGGGCTGGTAGCCGGCGTGCCAGTCAAGCCAGGCATCGGCGCGGGCGAAGGTGCATTGGGCGAACTCGACGCGCTGGCGCTCGTCCTCGAACAGCAGCAGCAGGCCCAGTCGCTGGCCGACCGTGCGTTGCACGCGCGCCGGGAATGCGAACTCGCGGCGACCCCGCCCCAGCAGCACCTGCACGCGCTGGCCTTCGGCCAGCTGTGCGTCTTCGCCGAGTTCGACGCCCACGCCATCGTTGGAGTAATCCTGCAGCACGCCGCGCAGGCGGCGGCCATCGGGCACCTGCAGCGCCATCGGCAGACGGGTGGTGACGCGATGCGTGCGTCGCACCTGCTGCACTTCGGCCGCCACCGCCAGCGCACCGCCGATGATCAGCAGGTTGTACAGCACCCACAGCGAACTCACGATCACCGTGCCACGTTCGTCAAGTGGGCCGTGCACGAAGCGCCACACGGCAAAGCACAGGCCCAGCACGTTCAGCAGCGCCAGCACCAGGTAGGGCTGCGCCACGCGCCAGTCGAAACGATCGCCGGCCTGGGTACCGCCCTTGTCGGTGACGTTGAACTTGCCGCGGCCCGGACTGAACAGCGCCACGGTGGTGGGCCGTGCGATGTACCAGGCCAGCACCGTCTCGTACACCTCACCCCAGAACGGACGCCGGTACTTGCCCTGGATGCGTGCGTTGGTCAGGCTGGCGTGGGCCATGTGCGGTACCACGAACAACAGGATGGCCAGCGCCGGTGCGTAGATGATGTACACATGCAGCAGCAGGAACGCCAGCGGCGCAGTGAGGAACACCAGGCGCGGAATGCCAGCCAGGAAATGCAGCATCGCGTTGGCATAGCAGAAGCGCTGGAACAGGCTCAGGCCCTTGCCCAGCAACGGGTTGTCGATGCGGAAGATCTGCACCATGCCACGCGCCCAGCGGATGCGCTGGTTGACGTGCGCGCCGAGGCTGTCGGTGGCCAGGCCGGCCGCCTGCGGAATGCGCAGGTAGGCCGAGTTCCAGCCCTTGCGGTGCAGCCGCAGCGCGGTGTGCGCATCCTCGGTGACGGTCTCGGTGGCAAACCCGCCGATGGCATCGATGGCTTCGCGCCGCAGCACCGCGCAGGAGCCGCAGAAGAACGCCGCGTTCCACAGGTCGTTGCCGTCCTGCACCAGGCCGTAGAACAGCTCGCCTTCGTTGGGATCGCTGCGGAACACCTGCAGGTTGCGTTCGAATGGATCGGCCGAGAAGAAGTGGTGCGGGGTCTGCACCAGCGCCAGTTTGGGATCACGCAGGAACCAGCCGCAGGTGATCTGCAGGAACGACCGCACCGGCAGGTGGTCGCTGTCGAAGATGGCCACCAGCTCGCCATCGATCAGGGTCAACGCATGGTTGAGGTTGCCGGCCTTTGCATGGCGGTTGTCGGCACGGGTGATGTAGTTGACCCCGGTGCGCTCGGCGAATGCGCGGAATTCTTCGCGCTTGCCATCATCAAGGATGTGGATGCGCAGCTTGTCGGCCGGCCAGTCCAGGCCCATCGCCGCGTACACGGTGTGCCGCACCAGCGCCAGGTCTTCGTTGTAGGTGGGGATCAGCACATCCACCGTCGGCCACTGGCGGATATCGGCCGGCAACGGCGCCGGGCGGCGCCGCAGCGGCCAGGCCACCTGCACGTAACCGAGCATCAGCACGAGCCACGAGTAGGTTTCCGCCGCCAGCAGCACCACGCCACAGACCAGGTCGAAGGTGCTGTTCCAGTTCAACGTGGCCGTATAGCGCCACCACAGGTACCGGCAGGACACGGTGATCGACAGCACGACCAGCACCAGCGTCGCATAGCGCCCCTGCATGCGCCGCACCAGCAGCGCGATGGCCCACAGCAGCACCACGAACACGAACTGCGCCAGATAGGTGAACGGCTGGGTGATGCACAGCGCCGCCAGCCCCAGCGTGGCCAACCCGACCAGCAGGGTCAGCAGGTGCCGCGAACGCGACGACAGGCTGCCCATCTTCCGGCCGAACCATGCCGCCACGCGGCTGTTCCAGAATTCACTGGGTGCATCGCGCATGGCGCGCAGGTAGCGCAGGCGGCCGCGACCGGCCGCACCGCGCAGTTCGGCAATGCGTTCGCGCCGGGCCCGGGCCAACCGTTGCCGCCTCAGCGAGGGCTGCGGTACCAACCGCACCACCGACAGCCACATGGCCTGGATCAACAACCGCAGTGGATCGCCCGGGCGCCAGCGGCGGTCACCCTGGATCTGCGGGAAGGCGTTGCGCAGGCGCGGGGCCTGTGCCTGCCATGCCGGCCCTTCCAGGCGCAGGAACGCCCAGCCCACGCACTGCAGCAGCCACAGCAGCGAGCGGGTTGGCCAAGGCGCATGCACGCGTTCGCGCAGGCGCCCCCAGTCCAGGTAGTAGACGCGGGCGCCCATCAGCGTGTCCCCGCAACGGGCTGGCGCCGTGCGGCCTCGGCCAGGCACCACAGCACCAGGCCATCGACATCGGCAGCGGCCAGCGAATCGGTCGCATAGCGCCCCAGTGGCTGCTTGCTGGCCAGCGCGGAGGGCACCCGCGCATCCTCGTGCAGCGGCTGCGGCACCAGCCGCGGGCCGTGCGCGTGAAGCCACAGCTGCATCAGATCGCGCTGCACCGGGATGACCGGGTCATAGCGGTTGGCCAGCAAGAGGCGTGTGTCCTCCGGCTGCCGCTGCAGGAACACGTGGCTGACCGGATCGACACAGGCCAGGCGCAGCGGCAGCGTGCAGCGCACGTGCTAGTTGATGGCCGCTGCATGCGCCGGCAGGCGCTGCGGCAGGTCGAACAGGATCCAGTCGAACTGGGTCTCCAGCAGCGGAATGCGTTCGGCCCAGGTGCCCGGTGCCTGTTGCAGCTGCTGTTCGATGCGCATTGCGGCCTCGCTATCGACGCGACCATAGGGCAGCACCGCAAGTCCTGCTGCAACGGCGTAGGCGGCATCACGCCAGTCCGTGCCGTCCAGCTGCGCGCGCCCCCAACCGTTGTCCACGTCGGCAGGCAGCCCCAGGTGCAGGCCGAGCATCTGGTCCGGACTGCATTCGACCAGCAGGACGCGCTGGCCCTGCGCGTGCAAGCCCTGGCCGAGTGCGGCCAGAACCGTGGTGACACCGGTTCCGCCATGGATGCCCTGCAGCGACAGCACGGTGCTCATCGGCGCGGCTCCAGTTCGGCCAGCAACGGCCAGCGCGCCAGCGCCTGGGCACGCTCATGCTGGGCAGAGAAGTCCACGTAGGGCAGCCCCGGCATGCCCAGGCTGCGCCGCAGCAGGTCGATATCGTCCTCTTCCACGGACAGCGTGACCGGTACGGCAAGGATGTCGGCAGGCATCAGCGTGCCTCCTCGGGGTAGGGGCTCCAGGCCTGGCTGCCCTGCAGCTGCAGCCAGGGCTTGCCGGCGTACTCGATGACCTTGGCGCCTTCGTTTTCCGACACCGACGGTGTCTGCGGCAGCCCCTTCAGCAGGCTGTCCCAGTTGCGCTCGCTCGGCGGCGACTGGGCATTGAGCGCGTACACGCGCGAAACCAGCTCGGACACGGCCAGGTAGCTGCTCGGTTCGGGGACATGACGCGGGCCGCCGGCCGCCGGCGCGCCCATGCCGATCAGCTTCACGCCCACCGGCACGTGGGTGATCGACGGGCTGGGAATCTCGCGCATGCCCGGAATCTGCATGCGGTCGCCATGCAGGGCCGCGCCATGCTCGGGTACCACCACGATCATCGCGCGGCGGCCACTCTTCTCCACCGCATCGACGAAACCGGCCATGTCGCCCAACACCATTTCCGCACGTGCCTTGTAGTCGGCGGCATTCGAACGGCCATCGGCGCCGACGATGCGGTTGCCATCGTGCAGCGAAATCGTGTTGTAGAACAGCGCCACCTGCTGGCTGGACCCGGCCAGCCGCTGTTTCCACCACGCCATCAGCACATCGCCATCGCGGCGCAGCGGCGACTTGTCGAACGCCACCAGCGCTTTAGGAAACGCGCTGATATCCATCGGCTGTGCCTGCAGCCCGCCGTACTGGTGCAGTTCACCGATGAAGTCGTCGAAGTGACCGTCGTGGTTCATCGCCAGCTCGCTCTGGAAGCCCAGACGCTGCAGGTTCGAGAACAGCTGGCACTCGGCCGGCACCGGATCGAACAGCCCGGTATGCGAGGTCTGGCCACAGCTGGCGCGCAGCAGGCGGATCGCCGCCGGGCCGCTGTAGGCGGTTGCCGAGTTGAAGTCGTCGAACACCACGTCCATGTGGTCGAGCAGATTGTTCTGGCGCAGCCCCACTTCATCCAGATCGCTCCATGCCAGCGAGCAGATGTTGAGGATGATGACGTCGAACGGCGCGCCGCTGCCCGGTGCCGGGAAGCTGGTCTTGAGGCTGGCCTGCTGCTGGTAGAAGCCGGCCAGCCATGCGTTGAGCGTCTCGTTGTTGGCCGGCGGCAGGCCGCCACCTGAAGTGCCTGCGACGCTGGTGGTGGCCGCGGTGGCGGTACCCTGCCCCCAGTTCCAACCCGCCGGCATCGGTATCGCCATCACAGCCAGGCCAAACATGCCCAGCACGCTCAGAGTGGTGATGCGCAGCCACGGCTTGAGCAGTACGTAGGCCAGCACCAGCATCGCCAGTACCGCCACCATCTGCCAGTTGATGAAGCGCTGGGCCAGCTCGAGCCAGTAATCCGCCGAGAAGTCCAGCACGCCAGGTTGCACCAACAGGCGCCGGAACGGCGGCCACCAGGTGTCCTGGTAGTACAGCGCCACGCCCACCGGTACCGCAGCGACAGTACGCGCGATGCGTGCCCAGCGCCAGCGCAGTGGAACCAGCAGCGCGCCCAGGAACAGCAGGTTGGGCAGGATCTTCAGATCCAGCGCACCCATCCAGGCCAGTACCACCTTGGACAGGAAATACAGGTTCCATCCGCGCAGGTCGGCCCAGGCGAAGGGCGATGCGGGAGCCACCTGCGGACTCATGCAGCCCCCCGCGGCGCACGCAGGCGTACACCGGCGCGGCGCAGGTGGCGAGGGGGCAGCCAGCGCGCGGCACGGCGGCGCAGCGCACGCCACAGCGT
This sequence comes from Stenotrophomonas sp. A3_2, assembly GCF_036624925.1. NCBI lineage: Bacteria > Pseudomonadati > Pseudomonadota > Gammaproteobacteria > Lysobacterales > Lysobacteraceae > Stenotrophomonas > Stenotrophomonas sp. A3_2. The sequence continues at coordinate 11,292 of NZ_JAZKVY010000369.1, read as the reverse complement.
ACCGAGCATGGCACCGAAGGGAATCATCACGAGCGCACAGGCGACGATCAGGGTCCAGAGTTGCTGGTCGGTGGTCATGCGCGATCTCCCAGTCGCAGCGGCTTCGGGACAGTGAAAACAGGCGCCTCCAGCGCCGGGGCCACCGGCGGCAGGACGGCGGGGGCTTCGGGCAGGACCTCGGCCTCCGGATCGCTGCTGCCGGCGTTCATCGCTGCAATGTCGTATTCGGCCAGACGCTGGTAGCCATCGAACAGCTCCCGCCAGGGCAGGCGGAACAGATTGCCCAGGGCCTGTTCGACCGCATCACGCCGGCACCCGAACAGGAACAGGCGCACCTGCCCGCGGTAGACACAGGCCAGATCGCCCTGGCGGCGGATGCGCAGCTGCTGCAACGTCTGCTCGGCGCGCAGGCCGGCCACCGGCTGCAACGCCAGCACGGCGCTTTCCACCGCGCTGCCGTCCTGGTCGATGCGTTCGCCGGCGATCTGGCGGAAGCGTGCGGCGTTGACCAGGCCGCTTACCGGTGGCGGCCGATGCGCACGGATCAGCGGCTCCGGATCGTCAGCCAGCTGGCCCTGCCAACGCTGACGCTGCACGGTTTCCAGCAGGGTCAGCAGGCGCGGCAACGGCGTGGCTGACGGCACTACCAGGCTGCAGCCGCACTGCATAAGCAGCCGCTCATCAGCGTAGCGCAGGCAGGGCTGCAGCTCGCGCACCACCAGTTTCAGTGCATTGCCACGTTCCCGGCGCAGGCGGTGCAGCAGTCGGGCCAGTGCATCCACCTTGGCGTTCTCGTCGATGGCCAGCACTACGGTGGCCTCGCGCGCCTGCAGCGCGGCCGGCAACAATCCAGCCCAGCCGTCATACAGGTGCCAGGCTGCCGACAGTGGCGGCGCACCGTCCAGTACTTCGGTCTGGGCCAGGAAGACATCGCGATCACTGCCACTGGTGGCATCGACCCCAGTCCCGGCGGCATCGGCCTCGGCCAGATGGCGCAGCCCGCGGCTTTCCTGCTCGACGCCGAACGATCGCTGGGCCACCACGCCATGGCTGTTGGACCAGTAGTGCAGCAGCAGCTGCAGGGCACCACGATGCGGATGCAGCTGGGCCACACCGGCGCAGCTCCGGTTCAATGACAACAGGCGCGGGGCCAGGGTCGCCACTTCGCCATGGCACAGCAACAGCAGCACCTGCTGCGCCTGCCCGGCCCAGTCCTGCAGCTGCTGGCACCAGCGCGCCAGCCGGGCATCATCCCAGCCGTCCAGCGCCGCCACCGGGAACTGCACCACGCTGAGCCGGGTGCGCACCGAGGCGGTGCGCGGCAGATCGCCGGTCAGCCCGCGCAGCGCCTGCTGCATGCCGTGATGCGACCGCTGGAACAGCCGCAGGCGGGCCGGCCCCTGATCGGCCGGCAGCAGCGTCAGCATCGATTCGGGCCCCCGCCCCAGCGTGACCAGCACGGCCTCATCCAGTGCGTCGGCCGTGGCCAGCACACCGGCACCGAGCAGATCCGTCGGCGCGCTGCCCGCGGCAACGACCCAATACAGGCCCCCGCTGCGCATCTCCACCAGTTCGGTGGGCAGTCCGGCAATGGCAAGGTGTGTTGCTGGCACGCCGGATCCTTTCATTGCCCCTCACCCAGGCCGACGGCCCGGCAGCGGGGGCGCTGCAGTGGAGAGGGGATCATTTCCATGACGCACATCACATTCATGTGTCTGTACGGCAATGATAGCCCTGATCTTCACGTCTGCGGGATCAAGACGCAGTCAACGCCCCCCGCGGAGCGGGGGGGTGAGGCTCCAAACTCAGCAATGGGAGACCTGCGCTACTCGTACTGGATGGTGAACGTCGCCTGCCCGTTGGCGGTGCCGGCACCGACGGTACCTGCCTGGGTCTGCACATAGCGCGCGCGCAACGGCAGCGCCATGACGCTGGTACCCGGCGCCGTAGTGCCGACGTTGATGGTCTGGCCGAAGCGCACTTCTCGCTCGGTGCTGCCGTCGCGCTGGACCATCTGGATGCCGATGCGCGTGGCGCTGTTGCTGGTCGCGCTGAGCTTGAGCACGCCCGGCATGTTCGAGCTGTCCTGGTCGGCGTCGAGGCGGATGCCGATCTTGCTCTGGTAGGCGGCCACGTTGCTGCCCTGGCAGTTCAGGCGGATCTCGAAATCGCGATCAGCGGCCTTGGAGCCGACACCGGTGAAGGTGGTGTTGGGCACGCTGCCGAAATCGACGGCGATGTTGCGGCTGCCGGCCTGCACTTCGCAGGTGGGGCTGACCACGGTGGTACCCGAGCCCTTGAATGTCGAGGTCAGCTCCGGACGGCCAGGACCGTCGCCGTCGAGATAGTAGGTGGTGAAGCGGCCGTTGGGCGCGATGATGCCCGAGCCCGTCTGCGCGGCGGTCTTGATCAGCTCCACGCGGAAGCGGCCACCATTGAGGGTCAACGTCCGGTTGCCCCCCAATTGCAGCGTGTGCGGGTAGTAGGTCTGGATGGTGCCCGAATCACGATAGACACGGATACCCACTCCCGCTACATCGGTCGCATAGACGTTGCTGAAACCCGGGACTGCGTTTTGCTGTGCGGCGTTGACGAAACGCCCGTTGGCACTACCGCCCCAGCGATCGCAGTAACCGATGCTGTCGCGCTGGTTGATCGGCACGATCAACTCCTTGATCACACCACCGACGGGCAGGCTGGGCAGGATCACGATCTGCCCCATGTCCATCTGCACGTCCTGCGCGACAAAGCCCTGCTGGGTGATATAGCAGGTCGCCAACGCCGGGCTGGCCACGGCGATACCCCCCATCACGGCCATGGCGGCAAGCAGCGTGCGGCTGCGGGAAGAAATCATCGGCATGCTGCCTCCAGCGGGATGAAGCCGGTCTTGGACGCATCGGCGCCCGACGGAACCTGGTAATCGATGGTGCAGCGCTGGTCTGCACCGGCGCCCCACTCCACCAGCAGGCGGCCCTGGCTCTTTTCACTGCGCACGTACAGGCGGCCGCCCTGGCTGACCATGCCCACCGGCTGGCCCTGCTCATCCTTGACCTGCGCACCGAACGGCATGCTGCGGCCATCGGCATTGCGTACCTGGATCAGCAGCGCATTGCCTTTGCGGGTATCGAAGCGCAGGTAGCTGATGGCACCGGCGAACGGCGCGATCGACTGGCTGGTGCTTTCCAGCTCGACGTCATGGGCCATGCCCTGCGGGTCAAGGGTGACGGTGTTGAGGCGGTACGGCGATACGTACGGAACCACTGCATATCCACGGCCATCTACGCGCAGGCCCGGGGCGTTGCTGACGATCGCATCGCGCGCACCCGGCGCTTCCACCAGCACCATGGTGTCGCCCCGCTGCGGGGTGAAGGTGAAGCCGCCCGGATGCACGACCACGCTGCCGTTGGCACCGACCGAGGCCTGGCGGAAATCGCGCGAGTGGCTGTAGGTCGCGTTCAACGCGGAGTAGCGGCTGCGGTACTCGGCGTTGCCGACCGCCGTGGTGCCACCCTCGCGGGAATCGGACAGCGCCACGCCGTAGCTGAAGTTGTTGTCGACGCCGGCCGACCCGGTGATGCCGACGCGGCTGTTGTCGTAGCCACCACGATCGCGCATGCCCAGGTCGGCGCTGAACGACACCGGGTGGGTACCCCGGCCCAGCGGCACGCTCATCGACAGCAGGTACTGGGTATCGGAACGGCCGAGCACGCCCTCTTCGGTGCGCAGCGCCGAGAAGCCGTAGTTCACCGAGCGCCAGGCGTTGTTGTAGCCCACCTGGTACTGCTTGGAGGTGCCCGAACGATCATAGAAGTCGCGCACCGAGCCGGTCACGTACAGCGCGCCGCCGCGACGTCCCAGCGGCTGGTTCAGCGTTATCTGGAACTGGCTGCGCTGACGGCCACGGGTGGTCGGATCGATGCCGCGCGTGTCCGAATCACGGCCATACAGCGCATCCTGCAGGCTGTAGAAGCCTTCGGTCGAATAGCGGTAGGCGGCCAGGGTCAGATTGGTGCCGGTCTCGCCGATCATGTTGCTGTAGCTCAGCCGCACGCTGGCGCCGGTGTGGCTGCCGTAGTGGTCGAACGAGGTACGCGCATGGGTGACGTCGGCAGCGAACGCACCGACCGGCGTGGACAGGCCGACGCCATACAGCAGCGACAGGTAGCCGTCGCTCAGCGCAGTGCCCCCGTACAGGGTCAGCTGGTTGCCGATGCCACGCTGGTAGGTCCCCTGCACCAGCCAGGGTTCGTCGGCCAGCAGCTTGTTGCGCACCTGGCCGGCGGTCAGCGAGTAGCGCGACACGCCTTCGCGCAGCATCTGCGGCACCGAGCCGAACGGCACCTTGAATTCGCGGCGGCGGCCATCGGCCTCGATCACGCTCACTTCCAGGTCACCGCCGTAGCCGGTCGGGTACAGGTCGTCGATGACGAAGCTGCCCGGCGAGACGGTGGAGGAGTAGATCAGCTGCTGGTTCTGGCGCACTTCGATGCGCGCATTGGTCTCGGCGATGCCGCGCACCACCGGCGCGTAACCGCGCAGCGAGTCCGGCAGCATGCGGTCGTCGCTGGCCAGGCTGGCACCACGGTAGCCGATCGAATCGAACAGTTCGCCGGTGGTGTAGGCCTCACCGATGGTGAGCATGCCGCGCACCTGCGGGATGCCGCGTTGTGCGTAGGTGGCGATGCTCTGCCAATGGCGGCCGTCACCCTCGGACCAGGTCAGGTTGGAATCATGGCGGAACTGCCAGCCGCCCAGGTTCAGGCCGGCGCTGAGGCCGAGGTAGGCGCTGCGGTTGCGCTGGCCACCTTCCACACGGCTGTTGCTGTCGATGGCGTTGAAGCTGTAGCCGACGAAGCCGGCATTGATGCCACGGTCCCACAGCGCCGGGTTGACGTAGCCGCGCGCCTCACGGCGCAGGAACACCTGCGGGATGCTGAGGTCGTAGCGCAGGTTGCCGCTGTCATAGACACCATAGGCATTGGCCATGCGCTGCTGGACCGGCACGCAGCTGGTCTTGTCGGTGGGCACGGACGGATCCTGCTGCAGCAGCACGGCCTCGCTGTCCACGCCCATTTCTTCCAGCATCGGCAGCGGCAGGCAGGCGTCGACACGGCCCTGCGCATCGGCCTTGAACTGCAGATCGCGACGGCCCTGCCAGGCACCGTTGACGTAGACGTCGACACGATAGTTGCCGGCCACCATCGGATTGCCGTTGCTGAAGGCCGCCAGGTCGACCTGCTTGGCCTGGCCAGACAGGAAGCTGGAGTTGAACTGGGCCGATTCCGGTGCACGCGCATTGGCCGCACCACTCTGCGCCATCAGCGCCTGTTCGCCGAGATTGGCCGGTGCCGCCAGCGCCCATCCTGGGCAGGCCACACCAGCAACCAACAGGCAAAGCGCCTGATGGATCGACAATGTCAATCTGTTTCCGATCACACTGACATTCCTTCAATTCGCCGCACAGCGGCGGTGGCGGGATGCGCAGGCCAGGGGCCGGCGCGGCGCGTTCAGCCCCCGGTGCTGCCGAGGCGGATGGTGTGTTCCACCCGGCCGCCGTAGTCGTTGATGGTGATGAAGCGGACCTGGCCGGTGCCCGCCGGTGCGGCGAACTCCAGGCTCTGCTTCGGCGCGACCATCGCGCCCTTGTCCTCGACGGCCTTTTCACTGCTGCCGGTTACAGCATGTACTTCGGCCAGAGTGACGTGGAAGGGGCTCGGGTTTTCCACCCGCAGGCGGTCGCCATTGCGGGTCCAGCGCAGCGCTGCCGGCGCGTCGTTGGCGACGCCCTTCAGGCCCTGCGGCCGGTAGAAAAGCTTCAGGCGCGAACGGAACGCGACCTGCAGGTAATTCTGTTCGCCGCTTTCGGCGTTGTCCGGGGACGGCGGCACATCCAGCACGTTGAGCCAGAACACCGACTCACGGTCGGTCGGCAGCTGCGCGCCGGAGAAGATCAGTCGCAGCGCCTGGCTGCGGCCCGGCTCGACACGCGCGATCGGCGGTGTAAGCACGAACGGGGCATCGCTGGTATCGGCGGTCTGGTTGGCGTCGCCGCTGTCGATCCAGGCCTGCACCAGCGCCGGCGAATCGCCCACGTTGTCGACCTGCACGGTGACTTCGCGCGCCTGCGCCGGATAGATCACTCGCGTGCCATTGACCACCACGCCGGCCAGTGCGTTCTGGCAGAAGGGCAGCGTGAACGCTGCCAGCAGCAGCGCCCGGGGAAAGAGTGCTTTCATCGGAAGTACTACGCTCGAGGGGTGTGGCCAGCGGCCGCGGAACACCGGCCGGCGCGAACGCCGGCCAGTGGGGGCATGACTGCGATCAGTTGTAGATGATCGTGTACTTGACGCTGCTGGTGACGTCGCCCGGGGTGGCGGCGGCAGTGGCGTAGTACTCAGCGTAGTAGTTCAGGTCGGCCGAGCCGTCGGTGCCGACGGTGACCCACTGCGAGTTGGTCTGGGCCAGGCCAGCACCAGCCGCCTTGATCGGCAGGAACTGGTTGTTCGAGCCCAGCAGCTGCAGCTGCACGTTGGTGGCAGCGTTGGCCGAGGCCTGGTTGACCAGGCGGCCACTGTTGAAGTCGACGGTCGAACCCGGCTCGAAGTAGGTGGCGACGTTGCCGGCGCTGCACTTGGTCAGGTTGATGGCGAACGGGGTACGGCCCGCAACGGCGCCGGCGGTGGCCAGGGTGTTCTTGGACACGGTCGGCAGCGTCACGGCGAAGTCCTTGCCGCCCGGGGTCGAGATGGTGCAGGTCTTGTCGGTCACCTTGCCATTGAAGGTGATGGTGCCGTCGGCGGCGTTGGCGGCCAGCGGAGCGGCGGCCAGCATCAGAGCGGCGATGATATTGATCTTGTGCATTCGCTTTTACCTAACCCTACTGAAGAGATGAGAAGTAGAGGAGGAAGCAAGGAGCACTGCCGGGCTAACAAGACCCATCCTTGCGTCTCACCTGTGGCCGGACTCGGACGTAGCTTTCCCTGAATCCGTGACGCAAGTATAGGTGCAAGTGTGATGAAAGTCTCATTATTTTTCTGAACGTCAATTCATTGACGCTGGAAATGTGACGTGATAGCCGAAATCAGGACCCACGGGGTTCGGGAACCCGACGGTCGCCGGATCAGGTCAGAAGCGACCCTGGATGACGCTTCGGGTGGCGCGTTCGGCATGCACGGAAACAAACCTTTTCCCGGCGGAAATCGCCTTCTTTGATGCGCATCACTCTTTCTTGGTGATGGCCCTAGCAGATTCGGAATCGTCCTATTAAAGGCTGATCGAAGCTGTCGCTAACTAGGACACACCGAACCAGAGAACGTGTCATGAGGAATTCCATTCTGCTGTGCGTGGCCCTGATGTCCGTCAGTGCGCTGGCCCAGGCCAGCAGCGGCAGCATCCGTTTCAGTGGCCGCATCGCCGAGCCGGGCTGCACGACGAATCTGTCCCAGGGCGAGCTGAGCCTGGCCGCCTGCCCGCCGTCGGCCAAGGGCTCGACGGTGGAAGTGACGGCGCTGGCCAACGGCCAGGCCGCGACGCTGCGCGACGGCAAGCGCCACGGCCAGAAGCTGTCGGTGTCGGCCAGCGCGCTGCGCGCCGGCGATATCGCCTTCTCCGAGCGTTACAGCGTGCAGGCGTCGACGCAGCAGCCGCTGCAGGGCGCCTATCTGGTGGTGGTCGACTACCTGTAAGCCGGCACGCTTACGCCGGCGGCAGCTCGAACACCTGGCGCAGGTAGGCCAGGTAGCCCGGGTCGTCGCACATGCTCTTGCCTGGCGAATCGCTGAGCTTGGCCACCGGCTGGCCATTGCAGCGGACCATCTTGATGACGATGTTGAGCGGCGTTGGCCCCAGATCATTGGTCAGGTGGGTGCCAACGCCGAAGGCGACCTGGCAGCGACCACGGAAGTAGTCGTACAGGCGCATCACCTTGGCGATGTCGAGCCCATCGCTGAACACCAGCACCTTGGTGCGCGGATCCACCCGGCGCTGCTGGAAATGCGCCAGCATGCGGTCGCCCCAGTCGAACGGATCGCCCGAGTCGTGGCGGACACCGTCGAACAGCTTGCAGAAATACATGTCGAAATCGCGCAGGAACGCATCCAGGCCGACCACGTCGGACAGCGCGATGCCGAGGTCGCCGCGGTACTCGCGTGCCCACGATTCCAGTGCCGCCACCTGCGAATCACGCAGGCGCGGGCCAAGTGCCTGGAATGCCTGCAGGTACTCATGGGCCATGGTGCCGTGCGGGGTCATGCCGTACAGGCGGGCGAAGTGCACGTTGCTGGTGCCGACCAGTTGCGGGCCGAGCGCATCGCGCAGGAGCGGCAGCAGGCGCGCATGCCAGTCACGCGAATAACGGCGGCGGCTGCCGTAGTCGGCAATGCGGCACTGTTCGAAACCGGGAGTATCACGCAGCAGCGCGGCCTTGGCCTGCAGCCGACGCTCGCCCTCGGCAAAGTCGGCGGTGGTGGTGTTGCGGAACCAGACTTCGTTGATGATCGCCAGCAGCGGGACTTCGAACAGGATGGTATGCAGCCACGGGCCAGTGATGTCCAGTTCGATTTCGCCGGGCACGGCCGTCGACGCGCGCAGCTGGATGTACTTGCGGTCCAGATGGAACAAGCCGAGGAAATCGGCGAAGTCGGGCTTCACGAAGCGCAGGCCGCGCATGTAGTCCAGTTCCGCGTCGCTGAAACGCAGGCTGCACAGGTGGTCGATCTCTTCGTCGATCTGGTCGATGTAATGGGCCAGGTCGATGCCGGGCGTGCGGCACTTGAACCGGTACTGCACCTGGGCACCGGGGTGCTGGTGGAGCACCGCCTGCATCATGGTGAACTTGTACAGGTCGGTGTCGAGCAGGGACTGGATGATAGGCATGAGGCGGATTATGCGCCCGGACGGGTGAACCGGGGTGGCCGCGGGCACGCTCGGCTCTCCGCGTGGGTAGATCCGCGCCATGCGTGGATGCAGGTTCGGCCCTACAACGACCTGCGCAACAGGCGCGGTACCAGCATCAGGGCGTGCCCCCAGATCGCGGCCCACACCGCCACGCGCACCGGCAGCGAACGCTGCCTGGCCTCGAACTTCTGAAAGTAGCGCCACAGGCCCCTGTGCTTGTGCCATTCAACGAAGAACGGCCGCGATCGGCTCGAGACGCCACGTACATGGGTGACCTGCAGGTCGTTTGCAATCGCCACCACGGCCCCGGCTTCGCGTGCACGCCGGCACAGGTCCAGGTCTTCGGCGTGCAGACGATACCCGGCGTCCCAGCCTCCGATCCGGTCGAACAATGCACGCGGCATCATCAGCAGTGCGCCAGACAGTGCCGGCACCCGCTGCAGCACCTGCTGCGGGTCACGCGGCAGCGCCAGCTTCGAGCCCTTTCCCGGCGAGCGCAGCATCATCAGGAAATCCGGGTCGCGGCGGCGCACGGCTTCGTCGGCATGGCCCTGCTCGTCCACCTGCTCGACACCGAGCAGGCAATCGCCCAGTGCTTCCGCCCGGCTGCGCAGTGCGGCCAACGTCTCCGGCTCGACCATCAGGTCCGGGTTGATGAAGGCCAACCAGGGGCTGCGCGAATCGGCCACGCCCTGGTTGTTGGCAGCGGCGAAGCCGGGATTGTCCGGGTTGCCGACGAAACGCACGCGCGGATCGTGGCTGGCATGGCGCTGCACGATGTCCAGCGTGCCATCCATCGAGCCATTGTCGATCACCCGGATCTCGGCCACGTCCTGCGCCTGGCGCAGGCGCGAGAGGCAGGCATCGATGGTGCTGGCACTCTGGTAGGTCACGACGATGGCGGCGATGGCAACATTCAAGCGAGTGACTCCGGCGCGGAAGGAACGAACAGGTCGCCCTGTTCCTTCGGCATTATCGCCTGCCGCATGCGCTGCTGCAGGTCGGCGCGCAGCCCGTGCAATGGATCGTGCATCAGGAAATCGGCCAGGCGCGGCACCCAGCCAGGCCAACGCGCAGCCAGCGCCTCAAGGTCGCCATCGCGGCTGGCCGCCTCGCCCGCCCGGCTCACAAAGGCGGTCTCGCACAGTACGTTGCGCCAGCCCAGGCCGGCCATGCGCAGGCTGAGGTCGACCAGGGCCGCGTTCCAGCCAGCGTAGCTGTCCACATCCAGGCCACCGGCGCGGCGGCGCGCATTGCCTCGCACCAGAACCGCATGGGTGACCGCCGATGGCAGTTCCGGGTGCAGCGCCGGCAAGGCGGCGCAGGTCTGTGCCAGCAGCGCCGCATCTTCGGGCTCGGGATTGATCTCGCCCAACCGTGGCCACGCTGCGGTTTCGCCGGCATTGCACCACGGGGTTGCGGTCGCGATGGCGGCATCGCGGGCGAAGGCGTCCTGCAATTGTTGCAGCCAACCCGGCGCAGGCACGCTGTCCGGTGCCAGCACGGCCACGTCCAGGCCATCGCAGGCGCGCAGCATCTCGTCCAGATGGGCGACCTCGCCCAGTGGCCGCGCGCGCCGGGTGTACTCGGCCTGTAGTGGCGTATGTGCCAGCCAGTGTTCCACCACCGCCTGCGCACGCGGCCCGGTCTGCGCATCGTCGGCCAGCCAGACCGCGGTGCCCGGCGCGGTGCCCGCATCCAGTGCGGCCAGGCAGCGGTCGAGCGCGGCATCGTCCACGCACAGCGGCAACAACACGATCGCCCCCATCCCGCCTCCGTGGTTGTCGGTGGCCACAGCCTAGCACCGGGAGGGTATCGGCCGGGTTGCACCCGGCACCCGCTTCAGGCCAGGGCAACAGCAACAGCCGAAGCAAGAGCTGGGTTCCTGGGGTTGGCGGGGGGGGGCCGGTTACGGGGGACGCTGCAAGTACGTCCATGTAGGTCGGTCGCCGCATCCATGCGGCTCACGCCCCCACAACCGGACCCACCCCACCGTCGACAGTTTTCCGCGACCTGCCTGCTCTTCTGTAGAGCCGAGCCGTTCTCGGCTCAGATCTCACAGATATCGAAATATTCGATTTCGATGGAGAGTCATCCACGCATGGCGTGGATCGTGTCGACCAAGGTCGACACCTACCAACAGCAAGCAGGAAACTATCGAAGGCGGGGCACTGTGGGTTTGCGGGGTGTGAGCCGCATGGATGCGCGACCAAGCCTACATGGACGTATTCACGGCGTCCCCGCAAACCCACAGTGCCCCGCCATCCCTCAGTAAACCCGCTGTTGCTGTTGCTCCGGCCTCGGCGGGTGCCGGGCGCAGCCCGGCCGCAAACCCCTTACTTCTTTGCGCGCGGCTGGTTCAGTGGCTCCATCGCGCGGAAACGCTGGCTGTACTCG
>NZ_JAZKVY010000368.1:0-335 GCF_036624925.1 Stenotrophomonas sp. A3_2 | reverse complement strand
TCCAGCTTGGCGAGCAGCGCCGGATCGCGCGCGTCGGGCGCGGTGATCAGGGCATGGTCCAGCACCGTATCCAAAGGCGAGGGATCGCGCTCGGGCGGCAATGCCTCGACAAAGGCCTTCACCGTTGCGCGTGCCAGCGCGCCATTGGCGTGCATCTGGGCAATGACTTCGGTCACCTCGACATGCGCTTCTTCTTCGCGCCAACAATCATAATCGGTGACCATGCCGATCAGCGCATAAGGCAGCTCGGCCTCGCGCGCGAGCTTGGCCTCGGGCATCGCGGTCATGCCGATTACGTCGGCCCCCCAATTCCGATACAGCAGGCTTTCCGCGCG
>NZ_JAZKVY010000367.1:0-391 GCF_036624925.1 Stenotrophomonas sp. A3_2 | reverse complement strand
CGCCTCCGGCGCGGATACGGCCAACGGCGGAGCCCCTCGTGGCTGGCGGAGGGGTCGCGAAAGCAACAGCCGCGCTTGGCCGGGCGGGGTGGGGTCGCGGGACCGTTGGCGCCATGGGCGCGAGGCATGCCTCGGGCGGGGTGGGCAGGACGCCCAACCCCGGGCTTGCCCTGTGCGCCGGACCGCCCACACCAGCACGGCCCCCGCGAGCTTACAGGGATGTTCTTGCAGCGTGTCCCGCCACCCAACGCCGGCCCGGCCCGGCCCAGTACGTAGCACCAACGAGCCGACCAACCCGCCGTTGCTGTTGCTGTTGCTGTTGATTTCACAGCAGTCGCGGCCGCAGGCCGCGCGGAAACCTCACAGATGCCGCAGTTCCTGCTTCAGCGTC
>NZ_JAZKVY010000037.1:0-530 GCF_036624925.1 Stenotrophomonas sp. A3_2 | reverse complement strand
GGATCTACAGTAGATCCACGCCATGCGTGGATGAAATCTGTCAGATATCGATAAACAACATGGGGTCAGAGCCCGTTGCTACGCAACGGGATCAACCCCATGCCATTCCAACAGCTCGCGGCCAACTGTCGAAGGCGGGGTGGGTCCGGTTGCGGGGGTGTCCGCGGCATGGATGCCGCGGCCAAGCCTACACGGACGTACTTGCGGCGTCCCCCGCAACCGGTGGCCCCCCCCCCCCCCCCCCCCCAACCCCCGATTTGGGTTTGGGGGGGCCGGGGCGGGGGGGCCCCCCCCCCCCCCCCCCCCCCCCCCCCCCCCCCCCCCCCCCCCCCCCCCTTCGACAGTTGGCCGCGAGCTGTTGGAATGGCATGGGGTTGATCCCGTTGCGTCGCAACGGGCTCTGACCCCATGTTGTTTATCGATATCTGACAGATTTCATCCACGCATGGCGTGGATCTACTGTAGATCCTCGCCATGCGTGGATACATTTCGCGGGGATCCGACCCCGGCTCTGAACGCTATTACTCCGG
>NZ_JAZKVY010000005.1:0-437 GCF_036624925.1 Stenotrophomonas sp. A3_2 | reverse complement strand
GAAGGACGGCGCGTACTGCCGCCCCGGGGGCCGGGGGCAGTCGGGGCGGCGCCAGGGGGCCCCAACGTACGGGAAACGGGCCGCCGCCCCACGGAGCCGCCCCTTTCCGTTTGCGATGCACCCCCCTGTAGAGCCGGGCCTGCGCTCGGCTGCTTCTGCGCCGACAGCAGCCTAGCATGGGCTCGGCTCAACAGAACCACTCAGCGGAGCGGTGCGTCCGGGTCGGTGCGCAGCGCCTTCAGCAGGCCCCACATGTAGAACGCCAGGGTGAACGAGAACGACAGGCCGCACAGCACCACCGCCGTCTGCATTGCGCTGAAATTGCCGGCCAGGAGCAGCCCGACGCTGCCACGGTGATACCGACGGCCCAGAACACGCGCAGCCAGATCGGCGCGTCATGCCCATCTTCCACGCCATCGTCAACACGACGGGTGCAC
>NZ_JAZKVY010000366.1:0-469 GCF_036624925.1 Stenotrophomonas sp. A3_2 | reverse complement strand
AGATCCGTTAGGAACGGCGTTCCGGCGGCGGCCGTGAGGGTGGCGGCGCGGCGCAGAAAAGTGCGGCGGGCGATGTCGCGATGAATGTACGGCATCCGGTGCCTCTTATTTCTGAACGATGTAATCGGGAGAATTCATGGTGAGATAGACGGCGGTCGCGATCCGGTGCAGCGCGTCGGTCTTCGGCACCGCCTGCACCGCGTTCAGGATCAGCGTGCGTGTGGCGCTGGTCATCTGGCCGGCGCACAGAATGAGGTTCATGCGGTCCACGAGCGACGCGGGCGTGCCGGCCAGCGGCAACTCGGCGGTGTCGTCGGTGACGAGATAATCGGGATCGGTCTGGCCCTGCTGCTGCGCCCAGATGGTGGTGTTCCGCTCCGGCGGCCAGAGCATGAAGTTGGCGTAGCCGGTGGTGGTTGTTTCGTTGGTGATCTGGAATTCCGGCGCGGTCAGGCCGGCCTTGGCGATG
>NZ_JAZKVY010000365.1:0-364 GCF_036624925.1 Stenotrophomonas sp. A3_2 | reverse complement strand
TGCGCTCGCTCATCAAGAAGAAGTGACCACGCAGGCTTGGGGTAGTCGTCCTTTTCGTGCATTTTCTTACGGTTTCCCCGCAAAGCCTTTGCTGATAAGGCATCCCAGGCAATGCCGACAATTGTCTGCTGCCATCAAGTGACTTCGGGAGTACGATGTGCGCCCGCGATTTCGGATCGCGTCACCTGGATGGGGGTGGAAGATGCCGGGCTTGGAATTTCGCTATGTGGGGCGAGACAGCTTGCCCACCCGTTTGTCGGAGTTCGATGTCGAGCAATATTTCGCGCTGACCGCCAGCGACATCGCCGCGATCAACCAGAAATTTCGGCGTGCCGGCCGTGCGGGAGCCGCCATCCAGTTGATC
>NZ_JAZKVY010000364.1:0-405 GCF_036624925.1 Stenotrophomonas sp. A3_2 | reverse complement strand
TATCGCGACCATTCATCAGGCGTGTCCGAGTGTCTTCAGCGTTAACAGCCTCACATTGAACGGGGGCGGCGACTTGCAAGCGCGATTTGACGAGGTGCTGGTGCTTGGTCTGGTTTCGGCAATATGATCTCTGAGGGCGGAAGCTTCGCCGCGCGGATCGCGGCAGTCCTTCCAAAAGGTTGGTTCTCGGCGGATGCGCCGGTGCTGGGAACGGTTCTACAGGGCGTCGCGGCCACGTTCGACACGCTCTGGTCGGCGCTGGAGTTCACGTCCCTTCAAACCCGCGTTTCCACCGCGACGGGTGCGTTTCTTGACATGGCGGCGCGCGACTTCTGCGGAGGCGACCTTAGCCGCCTGCCAGCTGAAACCGATAGCGCATTCAGGGTCCGGCTGTTACGTGAGCCG
>NZ_JAZKVY010000363.1:0-363 GCF_036624925.1 Stenotrophomonas sp. A3_2 | reverse complement strand
TGATGGTGATCGTCGTGCCCACCTGCCGAGTGCGCCATTGCAAAACACCTCTCATAATCGGTTGACACCACGGCCGCGAGCGGCCGCGGGCTTTACATCACGCTCCGCTGGCCTCGCTGGCAGGCGCGCTGCCCGCTTCGGCAGCAGCAGGCGCAGCCGGTGCCGCGCCCCCCGGGGCCGCCGGGTCGGCCGGGGCCGCAGGCGTGGCGGGGTCGGCGGGCGGCGCCGGCCTGCGGGACGGGGGGGGCGCCGCCCCCGCGGGCCCCCCCCGCCCCCCCCCCCCCGCCGGCGCCCCCGCCCGCCCGGGGGGCCCGGGGGGGCCCGCCCCCGGCTGCGCCTGCTGCTGCCGAAGCGGGCAGCGCG